>CAYPAC010000015.1:12219-13016 GCA_964408615.1 uncultured Methanosarcinales archaeon | reverse complement strand
TTCTCTAATTGATAACTTACAAAAAATGTCACTTAATCAAGTAAGTTATCAATATTTACAAAAATAAATAAAAAAAATCGAGGAGGATTAACAGCCAGCGGCTGGGAAACTCTCACACTGCAAGCAGTGTTCGAATACATTTTGTTGACGTTCCAATGATCATCGTTTACACACCCTGCAAAGACGAGAAAGAAGCAGAAAAAATAGCTGAAGCATTGTTGAATGAGAAATTAGTAGCTTGCGCAAACATTCTTCCCAGCAAATCTTTGTATTTCTGGCAAGGAAAACTACAAAAAGAAAACGAAGCAATACTAATTTTGAAGACGACAAAAGAGAAATTCACAGCTGCAGAGAAGAAAATCAAAGAACTGCACTCATACGAACTGCCATGCATTCTCAAAATAGAAGGAAAAGCAAACGAAGAATTTGAGAAGTGGGTTGAAAAGAATACAGGTTAACACTAAATTTTATTGTATCTGCTGAAAGTGCCACTAATATAAGGTACGAATGCTTCGAGAGACTGTGGTACTTTTGGTCGGCCGATAATTATTGCGTATGAATCTTTTCCATGTTCTTTAAGAAATGGGTCTGCAGAATTATCACCTTCAGGTCTGTCTTGTAGTTGAACTCCAAACAATTGTTCACAAACTTCTCTTTGAGCAATACAGTGCACACGTGCCGGTGCAAACGGTTTCGCACTAACTATTTTTTCTATGTTAACAGCAGTTGCACGAAGTGCGTTAAGAGCATCGTCTAAAGACACGTGATTTTTCAAAGGCAAAATTAAATCATATTCT
>CAYPAC010000015.1:10124-12209 GCA_964408615.1 uncultured Methanosarcinales archaeon | reverse complement strand
GCCATAATCTCCTGTTAAAAGGATGTTCTATTTAAAAAAGTTAGCACAAATAATTTTCTGCAGGGAAACATTTTTAAAGCACATTCAACAGAAAATGTTAATTCCACTTCTCTGCCCCTGTAGCTTAGCGGTGGAGCGCGCGGCTGTTATCATTTTCGAAAGAAACCGCGAGGTCGCCAGTTCGATTCTGGCCGGGGGCGTTTTGTTTTAACACCACATTTAAATTAAGCATTCAGCATTTTCTTGTATCATGAATACAAAACAAGAAGTATTAGAACATTTAGTTGATTCAACAGCAATAGCAACTGTTACAACACCTGTTTTAATGACACTTGAAACAATCGCTTGCGGAATGCCTGCAGAACTTTCACTCAACTCACGAATTTTAGGGGCAGTATTTGGTTATGCAGGACTATCCTACGCTTTTAAGAAAGGACGAGATATCTGGAGAAAACATTTTAACATAACTGAAACCAATGCTGAAAAAGAACAAGGATTCACAGACACAGCATACGCAACGACATACAACTTGATTTTCGGCGCCCCATTTTATTTACTTGCAGGAGCACGCGATACAGAACAAATTATTTACGCAACACTGCTTTCAACAGGGGCATTCTTAATTGGCGGATGGCCTATTGGTTATCTCATGAGTTTGTACGGAGAACTAACAGGAGTTAGACCATCTGAAAGAATATCACCACGCATAAGAGAATTACCACCCTCATTAAAGAAAACATTATTTGTTGCAATAACCGCAGCATCAATGGTGTTAAGTGTAGGAATATATCATGCAGTAACGCAGTATCAACAAACACAGCAAACACAAATGAGTTCACAAAAGTAACTTTCCATTTGGCAAGCATATCTTTAAAAACACAAACTTCCATACAATATAAAAAAATAAAAGAGGTGAAAGAATGGCGGCACAATTAAGCTGGAAAGGACTGGCAATAGCAGCAGGAATATTCTGGGGAATTTATCTTGGACTGGCAGCACTCTTGGCGACACTAAACGTAACAACATTATGGTTCAGCCCACAAATGTTCAGTTTATTAATGAGCATTTATCCAGGACTAGCACCAACATTTGCAGGCGTTATTTTTGGACTATTCTGGGGAGCTGTTTGCGGCGCAATCTGCGGCGGAATATTAGCAGCACTTTACAACTGGGCAACAGACAAATGGGATTAACAGTATTTAATCCATGGTTTACTTTTTCTTTTCTATTTTTGTTAGTATGGATAATTATTTGGTTAGTACGACCACAAACACGAAAAGAAATGTTGCACATGAGCATTTACACACTGCCATTCGGGTTCACAGAACCATTATTTGTACCAGAATACTGGATGCCCCCATCATTATTTAACTTTGCGGCAACAACAGGGTTTGATATAGAAAGCTTAATTTTCTGCTTTGCAATAGGCGGAATAGGGAGCGTCCTCTACGAAACTTTTACAAAAACAACACATAAAAAAATGCGTAAAAAACAGTGTCATAAATACCATTATCTCGCACTAACAATGCCCATTATTGTTTTTATTCCGCTCACGCTATTTACAACACTGAACCCAATCTATTCAGCAATCATTGCAATGTTTGCAGGAGCAATTACAGCAATTATTTGCAGACAAGATATTACAAAAAAAATTTTGTCAGGGGGCATTTGTTTCTTAATACTTTATTTTGTTTTCTTCTTCTTATTCATAACAGTGTACCCAAACATTGTTCAAACTGTATGGAACCTTCAAGCACTTACAAATATATTTGTTTTAGGCATACCAATAGAAGAACTACTTTTTGCATTCAGTTTTGGCATGATGTGGTCAAGCTTTTATGAACATGCGTACAGAATTAAGTTACAATAACATGAGCTGTTAAGTTAGCGTCTCTTTTTTGTTTAAAAAAAATTAGTTTGGCTCGAGGGTAAGTTTAGAACCAGTTATTGTTGGTTTAACCTCAGTGCCTTTTTTCCATTGTAGTTTTTTAACCATTTCTGGCGGTATTACTACAACATATTTGGCGTATTCTATTTTACCTATCTTTCTGCTTAATTGTTCTTGTAATTGCATAAATTTTGTTA
>CAYPAC010000015.1:219-10114 GCA_964408615.1 uncultured Methanosarcinales archaeon | reverse complement strand
TGTTAGGTGCCTATAGTATTTATGTCTTTTGGTAGTAGGTACCGAAAGGTTTATATACTTCTTACACTTAGGTACCTATTATGACGGTGAAATGCGTACATTGTAAAAAAAGTAACTTCATAAAGAAAGGTTACAGAAAAACCCAGCACAGAGGAAAAATAGCGAAATACCACTGTAAAGAATGCAACAAATACTTCACTAACGACGAAGGATTTTATCGCATGAGAAACAACGAAAAAAAAATAACCAAAGCAATAGACCTTTATTTCAGCAACCTCTCAAGCAGAAAAGTTAGAAACAATTTCAAACGCCACGAAGATACAAAAATTAGTCACATAAGCATTCTCGACTGGTGTAGACGTTACACACTAAAAGTCTATAACTACACAGAAAAATTAATGCCACAATTAAGCGGTCAATACTACTGCGACGACACAGAAATAGACTGCGAAAATAGAAAAGACCATTTATGGTGCAATGTCGACTGGGGAACACGATTCATCAACGGATTCTACTACAGCTTAAGCTCAGGTGTTGATGAAGCAAAAACATTCTTAGAAAGAACAACAAAGAAAGGACTGCCAAAATTCATAACAACAGATGGCGCAAAATTCTATCCACAAGCATTCGAAAAACTCTTTTACTCAACCAAACTTCACGACTTAAAAGTAGAACACAAAGTCATTAACACACTAAAAACAGGAAAATACAACGTGCGAATAGAAACAGTATTCTCAAAAATAAAAGATAGAATAGACGACTTCAGAGGACTAAAAGCAACATGGAGCTCACCAATACTATTACAAGGAATTGTTCTCCAACATAACTTCATAGAAAACCACACGACAACAGGACAAATACCCTGCGAACTCGCAGGAATAAAAACAGACTCAGGAATAAACAAATGGTTAGGAATGATAAAACAAAGCGCAGAAACATAAATTTGTTAGGAACCTAATAACAACCAGTTTTATATATCACCATCATATTTTTGTAAACATAATGGTTTAAGTAAAAGGGGGTAATCTCACCTTTGGGTGAGATAGTAAACCCCCTTTTTATTTATGGTTTTTAAAAATGAGATTAATGATATTTGTCGATGACGAGAATTTTAAAGCAAATATTACTTGCATAAAACATGAACGTTGTCAAGACAGAATAATTGATTATCATAAACTCCACCATTTTGTTATAGAATATCTTTCTAAAAATCCTCAATACCTACAAGAAAAACTGACCCATGTCAGAACCTATATTTATACTGGGGAATACACAGATGCACTCATTAAAAGAATAAAAAATGTCGTTATGACAAAAAAAGAACCAACTGGCAAAGATTATTTTGAATCTTTAATAAAGGTTGTTGAAAATAAAAGAGAAGGTCAGAGAAAATTCTTTTTAAAATCAATGACTTTTAATTTTTTTGAAATAAAAAGAAAACCATTACAATTCACTGAAAAAAAAGGAATATTTCAAAAGGGAGTTGATGTGCAATTAGCTGTTGACCTTGTTTCTCAAGCATATATCAATACTTACGACATCGCCATTTTATTTTCAGGAGATATTGATTTATTAGAATCTCTTAAATTAATCAAAAATTTAGGCAAACACATAATTATCTTTTCCCACTATAAAAACGTCGCAAAAGAAATGGTCAGAGAATCTGATTTATTAGTAGATTTACGACAGATTGATGATTCAACTTTAGATAAATTCTCACATAAATTTGAAAAACATTAAAACAAAGAGAATGATTAATTATTCTTTTATATCTTAGGTGACGTTTACTTAACAGCTCACAATAACATCACATTTTTATACCACAAAAAATATGACAAGCAATGCACTACAACCTCGAACTGGACAACGCAGTTGCAAAAATAAAACAAGAAAATTCAAAAATTGTCTGCATACAACTCCCTGACGGCCTAAAACCAAAAGCAGGAGAAATAGCAGACTATCTGTATGAACAAACAGGGGCAACAATCATAATATGGCTCGGCAGCTGTTACGGAGCATGCGACGTGCCAACACAAGTACAAAATTTAGGAACAGACTTGTTAATCCAATGGGGACACACTGAATGGAAATAACACAATACTTGCTGTTCACAATAACAACAATATCAGGAATATTTGCAGGCCGCATAATAACTTTGTTAACAAAAGATGAACAAAAAAATTTGCAAAAATATTTTCATAAAATAGTCCTGCCATTCGGACAAGAAAAAGTATTTACAACACTTGGAATTATTTTTGCATTTTTTTCACCATCAAAATATTTTTTTCTGACAGCAGTGCTAATTTTTCTGTATAGTATTCCTGTCGGTTCATCATTATCTGCAAAAAATAAAGAATTACTCAAAACAGCAGGGATTTTTGTTCTGGCAGCAGTTGCGTTTAGATTAACTTTGTGGGAATATTATGCTAAATAATCACCACTTTTCTTTTCTAATTTTAAGATAAAATGCAGCATGATTTACTGCAATGTGTCCGAGTGCGCTCATTACTACAATAACAATACTTTCCACCCATCCTGGAAAGTAAACAAACGAAACAAAAAATAAAGCACCAATACTAAAATCAATCTCATCAAAAGGAATCCAAGGCTTGCCTTCTTTGATATTAAGCTTACGCTTGACAAAACTCTTTACAATGTCACCAAACAAAGCACCACTGCCAAGCAACAAGCCAAGCAATAACCAATCAGTATAATACACAAAACCAACAAACTCAGACTGAATAAAAGTCATAAGAACAGCAGCGGTCAATCCAAATAAAGTGCCAACAACAGTCTTGTGCGAACCAAATAAATTTTTATTCAAAGGAATATTCCAACCAACAAAACGACTCAAAACAGGAGCCATGTTTGCAACATACGCAGGCAACATGAAATAAGCAAGCTCAAGAAGCCAAAACATCATCACATCACCACAACACTTTTGATATTTGATTTAGGACTTTCAAGAACAATACTTGCAGCAAGCATCTCCAAAGCAGTCAACAACCACATTGAGATAATTAGTGTGAGAAAAAGACCATTAAAACCTTGCAATAAGGTATTAACCAAAAACAAAAAAGCAGCAGTTCCGGTTACTTTACTGCTGTACAAGTGCAAAAAACAAAAGGTCTGAAAACGCATCAAGATAACTGAGTAAGAAGCAGCAATAATAACCAACGGCACCAACAACAAAGGCGTAAACAACTTAATTTCAACAGGCCAAGTCAAAAAAACCCACACTGCAAAAAAAGCATAATACACATAATCAGCAACACTATCCAACGCAGTCCCTAATTTAGAAGTCTGTTTCCACCGACGAGCAAGAAAACCATCAACAACATCAGTAATACCCACTAACACCAATAATAAAACTACAACAATATTCTGCCCTTGCAACAACAAAAAATACAGCACAGGAACAAAAACAAGACGAACAAAAGACAACAAATTAGGAATTGTTAATACACTCTTTTTCATCACATACACTAAGAACATTCCTTATTAAAATACTTTTGCACGGCGAAAACTTTATATACATAGTTTACGGACAAAACAACAAAGAGAGGTGAATCATATCTTAACATCATATGACTGGGTGTACGGCATAGCACAAATAGCAGCAGTAATCCTATCAATAATCGCAGGACTAATTGCAGTACAATTATTTACTGCAGCACAAAGAAAAAAATCGCTTCTTGCATGGAAAACCTTATCAATTGTTCTAATCTTATTCGCAATAGAAGAAGTTTTAGGCACGCTATCAGTATTTGGCATTTACAGACATCCATTCCTCACACACATAATTCCAACATTCATGCTTGGACTGTTAATAGCTGCACTTGTAACCCAAATAAATCTCAACAGAGGATGCAACCAATGAGTGAGTTCACTTTAGCACTAGCAACAGTAGCACCATATTACAATTTAGCACTAGTACTCATTGTTATCTGGCTGTTTGTTAAACTATTCAAAACACCTGCAAAAGCACGCACACAACTGCCATGGAAAGTAATATTTGCAGCACTCTGCATATTTATTGTGGAAGAATTACTAACAGTTTTAAGAACACAACAACTTGTGTTAATACCAGTGCACATAAACGGATTCTTTGAACTTGGAATCATAACATTGTTTATTTATGCACTACTAAAACAGAAAGAAATATCAAGAGTTTAATTTCTTTGTTGGAAACCGCATAAATCGTTTACATACTAAACAAGTGTAAATAATCTTCTTATCCTTTGTTCTCACACGATAAGTTTTTCCCGGAATAAAAAAAATACCACAATGCTTGCAAAATCTTCGCTTAAACGGAATAGGGATAGAAACGCGGACTTTCATTGCAATCCTTCTCGCTTTCTTAATAAGCTTGTTTGCCAATGACAAATCTTCTCCAGCGACAGTTTCAGCATCATCAAACAAATGAACAATCTGGTCAAGAGCTTCACGTTTGGATAACTTTTTCATAAAGCACCACCAACATGATATTTTGAAAATTTTAACTTATTCCTCTCAAGAGCAGCAATACCTGGAAGTTTTTTACCCTCCAAAAACTCAAGTGTTGCGCCACCACCAGTTGAAACATGCGAAAACTTTTTGTTTAGTTTAAGCTTACTAACGACGGCAATACTGTCACCACCACCAACAATTGCGGTGGCTTTTAGCCCTGCAATGTATTTTGCAATAGATTCTGTGCCTTTGGCAAATTTGTTTTCTTCACATAAACCCAAAGGGCCATTCCAAAAAACAGTTCTTGCCTGTGATAAATATTTTTTAAACAAAACAATTGTTTCATGACCAATATCAAAACCAGTCATTGATTTGGGAATCCTATTAATCACTACCGTCTTTGGAACAGACTTTCTACTTCCTGCAACAACAACATCAACAGGAAGACGTATTTTATTACGCTTTAGCATTTTTTTTACAAAAGAAAGCGCACTATAGTCAACAAAACTTTTGCCAACCTCAAAACCATGACTTTTCAAAAATGTAAACATCATTGCACCACCAACAAGCAAGCAATCAACTTTCTTTAACAAACTTTCAATAACCATAATCTTGTCAGACACTTTGGCGCCGCCCATAACTGCAACAAAAGGATGTGCAGGATGTTTTAATAAATGAGTTAATACTTTCAATTCAGCTTCAACCAACAACCCAGCACCAGAAGGCAAAAAATCAGCAATTTTGTCAACAGAAGCGTGTGCACGATGCATTGCACCAAAAGCATCATCAACATAAACATCAGCAAGAGATGCCAAAGATTTAGCAAAAACCACAGCATTAGCTTCTTCCTCCAAATGAAAACGAAGATTTTCCAACAAAACAATATCACACTCTTTCATCCCTTTCACCACAGCTTTAACTGAAGGACCAACACAGTAGTCAAGCTTGATAATTTTTTGATGCAATAATTTCTCAAGAACATTGGCAACAGAATTCATGCGCAACTTTTCATCAACACCTTTAGGCCTGCCAAGATGCGACATGAGAATAACACGACACTTTTTTTTCAGCAAAAAATTAATCGTCGGCAAAACAGCACGAATACGGCTGTCATCTGCAACGCTTCCATTTTTGTCCAAAGGAACATTAAAATCAACCCTAACAAGAACCCTTCTACCAGCAACCTTTAAATTACGCAACCACCACAAAGAACCTGTCATTTGACTAACGTTAGAAAAACAGCTATATAATAATTACGGCAGTTTCACAACAACTTCAAAACATCAATCATTCTCGAAGAATAACCCCATTCATTATCATACCAGCCAGAAATACTCACCAAGTTTTTTCCCAACACATTTGTTGACAACGCATCAAAAATACAGCTATGAGGATTTTTCAAAATATCACGACTAACAATAGGCTCTTCAGTATATTCGAGAATACCTTTAAGATGATGCTTTGAAACCTCTTTGAATAGCCAATTAATTTTTTCAACAGTTGTTTCTTTGTTCAGTTCAGCAACAAAATTAACAATACTGCCGCACGGCACAGGAACACGCCACGCACTGCCATCAAGCCTGCCCTTCAATTCAGGAATAACATCAGCAACAGCTTTCGCAGCACCGGTTGTTGTAGGAACAATATTCACAGCAGCAGCACGCGCCCTACGCAAATCTCTGTGAGGCGCATCAACCAAGCGCTGGTCAGCAGTATAAGCATGCGCAGTCAGCATAAAACCTTTTCTTATGCTAAAATTATCTTGCAATACCTTAACAATCGGAGCAAGACAATTTGTAGTGCAAGACGCATTGCTTACAATATTATGCTTTTTTTTGTCATACAAATGCTCATTAACACCCTTAACAATAGTAATGTCAGGAGCTTTTGCAGGTGCACTAATCAAAACTTTTTTCGCACCAGCCTTCAAATGTTTTTCAGCACCATCACGTTCAGTAAAAAAACCACTACTTTCAACAACAACATCAACATTCAACTTTTTCCACGGCAAATTTTCAGGAGTTTTATCAGCAAAAACTTTAATTTCCTTGCCATTAACTTTCAAAGAATCAGGAGTGAATTCTATCAAACCAGGAAAAACACCATAAGTAGAATCGTACTTCAACAAATGCGCCAAAGTCTTTGTATCAGTTAAATCATTAACAGCAACCCACTCAATCTTAGAATCAGAAATACCTGCTTGTAATACTTGTCTTCCAATACGTCCAAAACCATTAATAGCAACACGAACCATGATTACCTCTTTAATCAAACATTAAAATTAATGTATATAAATCTTTGCGCGAATCATGTTTTCGCTTTCTTACTGCCCCTGACTGAGCTTCAAAATTGATTCGTGCGCGCGGACAATATCAGACTGGCGCACGTAAATCAAGAACTCAGGAGGACAAACAATAAGCTCGTGAACATTAATGTTTGCAAGCGCAAGCTCATTAGCAATGCGCGCCATAACACCTTTTGTTGAAATGCCGCGCTCGCTGACAACAACACAAATCTCGCTAAGATTTTCCTCAATCTTAATAATTTCATCAGAAGCAAACATTGCCTTGAACAAATTAATATCAGGCTGGTCAACCATAACTTTAATCGTGCGACGGCCGGTTGTAACTCTTGCAGGCGGAAGCTTGCCGGCATTAGCCCAGCGCTTAACAAGCTCATTCACAGTCAATGAAAGAGTCAAACACGCAATATTATTTCTCGTCGAAATAACAGACTCCTTAAAAACATGGTGCAAAATTTTTTCTTCTTCCTCAAACTGCGCCTCATTCTCAAAACGACGAATGGCAGAAATCACTGCATCAAGACCACTCTGCGACAAACCATATTTTTTAATAAGATACTTTGCCAAAGCGCGAGTGTTAATAATCTGACGGTGAATATCCTTTTGGATAGCCAAATCCATCTGCAACAACTTCCAAACCACCTGATTAGTATTATTCTTTTTCACCATATACTATCATGAAACCGTTTATCTTTAAAAACTTAACCTTTCAATGTCAATATTCTCAAAAATATGTCAAAAATCAGTATAAAACTTTTGATTTGTCACAATATTAAAATAAGCACATAGACATTCATTAACTGCATGAGCGAAGAACAATCTCATGCAAATATGTATCCATCATGGCCAGAGATTTGCGACCCAACAAAAAAATTCTATGACCCATTTGATGAATATTCTGCACATGATGAACAAAAAACTGACAAATCAGAGCCTCCAAAAGACACAATAGACAGATTTATCAGAGAATATGGTTATTTCAGAAACACAACAAAAAAAGAAATCCGCAACCCATTAACAGGAGAATGGCAGGAATACACAACAATCCCGCCAAAAAAACAAGACCCACTGCCTGAAGAAGAACAGCAAATGCCACGACCTCCAAGAGAAGAATACGGGCCAAGAGCATGTCCTTAATCTTCAAGACAAAATATTTAAACCCCCAATTCTTCTGAACAATAATGCATTCAAAAAAAATTGCAGTATTTGAAATAGAATCATGGGAACAAGAATATATAAAAAAAAAATTGCCGCACTGCAAATGGGCATTCTTTGAAGAAAAACTGGACAATAAAAATGTCAACAAAATAAAAAATGCAGATATTCTTTGCGTGTTTGTCGGTTCTATTGTTGATAAAAAATTAATTTTACAACTCCCTAAACTAAGATTTGCGGCGACAATGTCCACAGGATTTGACCACATAGATTTAACAGCATGCAACAAAAGAAAAATCAGTGTATCAAATGTTCCGACATACGGAGAAAACACAGTAGCAGAACACGCATTCGCACTTTTATTAAACATATCAAGAAAAATTTATGACTCTGTTGAAAGAACACGAAAAGGAGCATTCTTCTACGAAAGCCTAAGAGGATTTGACTTAAAAGACAAAACACTTGGCGTCATAGGAACAGGAAGAATAGGGATGCACGTAATAAAAATGGCAAAAGGATTTGGAATGAATGTCTTAGCTTTTGACAAGTTCCCAAACAAACAGGCGGCAAAAGAATCAGGATTTGCGTACAAAACTTTTAATGAAGTGTTAAAACAATCCGACGTGTTAACAGTGCATGCGCCATATACAAAAGAAACACACCACATGATAAACACAAAAAATTTGTCAAAGCTAAAAAAAGGGGTTGTCATCATCAATACTGCGCGAGGCAAACTAATACAAACAGAAGCACTAATTGAAGGACTAAATAAAGGCATAATATCCGCGGCAGGGCTTGATGTGCTTGAAGAAGAAAACGCACTAAAAGAAGAAAAACAATTATTGTCAAAAGAATTCCAAAAACAATACAACCTTAAAACAGTACTACAACAACACGTACTTGCAGAATATCCAAATGTTTTCATCACGCCACACAATGCATTTAATTCACAAGAAGCACTAAAAAGAATACTCGACACAACAATAGACAACATCAAAGGATTTCTGACTGGAAAACCAGTCAACATTGTCGCGAAGAAAAAAAGTTAAACACATCTTTGTTTTTTAATCTCTCTCGAATACCAACAGTGTGCACAGAGTAGTTGGTGGCAAATGTGTGCAGTGGTATTCGTGAGATGCTCAGGAAAAGCTTGTTTATGTATCTAATGGCTTTTCCTGACAGTCCACAAAATTATTGCTACACTAATAATGGCGATGAGTAATGTACTTAAAACATTCTTCAAAGCAATAACAACGTTATCGCTTGAAACAATAACGAGCAATGAAGCAATAAATATTAATGACGCAATAATAAACCACCGAGCAATAATCTGCTGTTTCATTTTTTCCTCAACGACGCAACAAAAAAACCCTCAGTATCATTATCCTGAGGCCATAATCTAAGACAGTTCTTTACGTCAGCACTAAATTTTTTACCTTCAAATTCAGTAATTGCAGGGGCATGTTTTATTGGAAGATTAATTTCTTCAACAATAACATCATTATTGTTTTTAAGAAGAAAGTCAATCATTGCTTCGTTTTCTTCAGGCTCAAGAGAGCAAGTAGAATAAACAAGCCTTTCTCCAGACTTTAGAACTTTCCACGCAGTTGTTATCAATCTTTTTTGCTGAGTAGAAATACGCTTAACCATGTCAGGATTCCAAATATTAATAGTCTTCAAACTCTTCCGAATAGTTCCGGTACCAGAACAAGGCGCGTCAAGCAAAATTTTATCGAACAACAATTCTTTGAAACCTTCGCCTTTCATTAAAGTAATAATACAATTTGTGATACCCATGCGCTGGATGTTAATCCCCAGAGGAGCAAGACGCAAACCCTTAACATCATTAGCAACAAGAACACCTTCATTGTTCATGTACTGAGCAATCTGCGATGTTTTAGAACCAGGGGCAGCACACATGTCAAGAACAATTTCATTTTGTTTTGGGTTCAGAACAATTGGAGGAATCATTGAAGCAGCTTCCTGAAC
>CAYPAC010000015.1:0-208 GCA_964408615.1 uncultured Methanosarcinales archaeon | reverse complement strand
ATGGAATTTGTTCAAGAATCCAATCCTTTTCAAGACGCTTTTTTAATTCAGCAATAGAAATTTTCAATGTGTTGACACGAATAGACTTTCTCAAAAAAGAACACGAGTATTTTTTGAATTCATTCCAGTCGGTTAGTTGACTATACCTGTGGATGAACTTTTCTTTAAACTCTATCTTTTCACATTCGGGAATTGGTTTAAGTAAGTG
>CAYPAC010000014.1:1126-13379 GCA_964408615.1 uncultured Methanosarcinales archaeon | reverse complement strand
CGAAGAGTGATCCATGAAACTCTATTTATAAGCAATTCTCAGAAACTCAAGGTTTTTATGCTGTGCCGTCTTGTTGTTGTTGTATGAGATTCAAAAACCTTAAACTTATAGGAACTTCTCATATTGCTAAGGAAAGTATTGATGCTGTTAATCAGTACATTTCTCACCAAAAGCCAGATATTGTTGCTGTTGAGCTTGACCGTTCTCGTCTTGCCGCATTGTTTGATAAGAAGGATAGAAAAATTCGTTGGAAAGACATTAAGAGAGTTGGTGTGAGTGGTTTTTTGTTCTCATTAATTGGTGCTTGGGTGGAGAAAAAGCTTGGTGAAAAGGTTGGTGTTGCTCCTGGTTCTGAAATGTTGTCTGCTATTAAGCTTGCTGAACAGTCTGGTGCTAAGATTGCTCTTATCGACCAGGACATTGCAATCACTCTTAATCGTCTTTCTAAGTCTTTTTCTCGGAAAGAAAAATTTCGTATTCTCGTCGATATAATAAAAGGTTTTGTTTGGCGCAAGTCTGTTATTCCTTTTGATATCAGAAAAGTTCCTTCGGAAAGAATAATCCATAAACTCATGAAAGAAGTCAAATTGAGATATCCCAACCTTTACAGAGTTCTCGTAACAGAGCGTAATGAGGTTATGGCTCAGCGTCTTGCTAAATTAATGTCTGACTTTCCTGACAGGCGTATTCTTGCTGTTGTTGGTGCAGGTCATGAGTCTGAGCTTATTTTTTTGGTGAAAAAGTATTTAAACTTATAATTCATTAGCATAATAATGCTGTTAAGAAATTTTGTTGATAAAGTTCGCCGTTATGGTTTGTTTCAAAAGGAGGAATGGCATGGTTTTCTGATTACTGTATTTATATTATCCATTATTTTTTCTTTTGATGAATGGGGAACTGCTAAGTTTGACGTGACTGAGGGGTTTGCTAATTTGTTGCTTGCGGTTATTATTGTTTTCTTTTCTGTGTTTGTTCATCATGCTGCCCAGCGTGCTTTTGCTTTGTGGTATGGCTTTCGTCCTGAGCATATTTTGTGGTGGCAGGGTTTGACTTTTGCTGGTTTAATAACAGTTTTCACTAATGGTGTTGTTAAATTGTTTCCTGGTAGTGCTTTGATGATTCATCATTTGCCGACTCATCGTTTGGGTTTTTATCGTTACGGCCTTAATTTTAAGTCTTTTGCGTCTATTGCTGCTGTTGGTCCTGGTGCTAATCTTGTTTTGGCAGGTATTTTAAGGATTGTTGGCGAATTTATTGGTTTGCCTGCTGAGTTTGTTGAAAAGGCTTATTTTTTTAATTTGTTGTTTGCTGGTTTTAATGCTCTTCCTATTCCTCCTTTGGATGGTAGTCGTGTTTTTTATGGTTCTCGTTTGTTGTATGTTTTTGTTTTTAGTTCTGTTGCTGCTTTTATTGTTCTTTCTTTGCTTGCTGGCATTCGTTCTTTTATACTCGCAATTGTTATTGGTGGTTTGTGTTGGTTGTTGTATTACATTTTTTTTGAACATGGGTGGTTGTTTGGATGAGCTGGTGGTCTTGGTCTGATGACTGGGTTGAAATGTTTGTGTTGTTTGTGTTAATTTTGAGTTTTTTCTTGTCTGTTTTTACTGATTCTTTTGTTACAAAGCTTGTTTTGGTTTTTGTTGTTGGTTTGATGTTTGGTCATGCGTGGTTTTTGTTTAGGAAGAAGACTAAGCTTGCGCTTACGTCTATTTTTGCTGGTTTTTTGCTGGGTTTCTTGATTGGTAATTTGTTTGAGAACATTCGTGAGCTTACAATTCTTTTTTTTGTTGGTTTTTTTTTGGCGTATTTTGCTCACGAAAAGAAGTGGCTCAAGGCAACATTGTGACTGCCCAGAACGCTACAATACCAAGCACAATTCCTCCAAATATGTCTTTCCAGTCATGCTTGTGTACTTTTATGCGTGAATAGCAGACAAGTAGTGTTATTGTTGCAAAAAACCATTGTGCTTGTGGAAATGTTTTTGATAAAATAAGTGCAATTGCTGTTGCTCTTGCGCTGTGCACGCTTGGGAATGCTGATGCGTCTATTTTTTCAAGTCCGTTGTTGTAGTTTTGTTTTTTTGGTCTGTCTTTAAAATAAGTGAGTTTTATTATACCTGCGATAACGTAAGTTATTCCATACGCGACAATTAATTGCAGTGCAGTTTTTTTGTGTGCTATTACAAAAAAGAAAATAATTAACAAGAAGTAAACTCCAGAGCTTCCTAATCCTGTCACATCTCTCCAGAATGCATTTTTTTGTTTCTGCCAGAACATGAAAACTGAGAAGAAGTGTTTGTTTATTAAGTTTTGTTAGAATGGCACATAATTGAGTTTTAATAGTTTTGCGTGCAAAAGAAAATTTGAATCGCTCGCTTAAAAGGATTTGATTAATGTTTTAAAAAGTAATATGCGCCGGCGCTGGGAGTTCCAATCATACGGTTTAGAACCGTAAGGTTTTTGAACCCAGACACCCTTTCAGGTACTGCTTCTCAGGCAGCCGGCTTACCAGATTAGCCATACGCCGGCACTTTTTTTATTTTTCTATTGTTCTTAATATGCGTTGCGCATAAAAATCCGGAAAGTTTCCGCCACAGCCGGAAAGTTTACGGTTGAAGCGGAAGATTTTCGCCAAAACGCTATTTATCCGGAATTCTTCCGGTTCTGCCGGAAAAATATCTTTATATAGTCGATAATATCTTTGTTTTTGTTATGATATTTTGTCATAAACAATTACTTCATATCCGCCGTCTGTTAAGTGTTTGAAATACAGTATTGCTTCGTCGCTGTATTTTTCTGCATTTAAACTCTATGCTTGGTAGATTAATTCGTTGTCGAAGGGAACTAAATACCTACTACTTCTATCATTTCAGGGTTGTCATAAAGAAGCTCTAAGATCTGTATTCTTTGTAATATTCTTTTGGGAAAAGTAAACAGCATCCTGGTTTCTATTTTCTTGTTTCTGTACGTATCATTCTTCATATCACGAATCCGGCTGTTTAAATACTGGTTTTTTTCCCAGGTAATAAGACGTGCCATATAATATCTCCACTGATCTATTTCAGCCCAAGTGTCAAAGCGCAGTAGAGTGTAAGGTAAACCACAATCTTGGTAACGTGTGTCGATATAATTCCTCACAACTCATTCACCGTTACAATGTTTACTTTCGCCTGACTATTCGGTACTTTTGTGTCCATTGCTATGATGTGGTTTATGCCTGACTTTTCAGCTATTTCCACTAATCCTGCTTCTGTTATTCCGTCGAATATGACTGCGTATACTCCTGCGTTTAAGCTTTTTAGTGTTGTTGCTAATTCTGTGTATGGTACTTTTCCAAGTACGTTGTGTTTGTTGTCTAACAGGTATGCTCCTCTTGTTCCTATTAAGTGTTCGAGCATTTCTCCGAATTTGTTTGTTTCTTCTGGTGTTAGTGTTTTCTTGACATTGACTGCAGGTTTTACAGTAGGCATTATTTTGGCAGGTGTTATGCTTGTGGTTGTTGGTCTGAGAGTGTTTGTTGGGGTGGCAACAAATGGTTTTTTCATGATAATTGGTTTCCTTATTGAATTGGATGTGTCATTTGATGCCATTTCGAGTCTTGCTTGTTCTGCGGTTATTTTGCTTCGTAGTGCTTTGTGGATTTCTTTTTTTGCTAGTTCTTCTACTTCTTTTCCGTCTGGTGCTCTGGTTACAAAGTCGATTTCTCCCAGTGATAGCAAGTCTCTTACTATTAGGCTTCCTCCTCTGTCTCCGTCGACAAATAGCGTAACGTCTTTTTTTTGGCACAAGTCTATGATTGTTTGTGGACAGCTCATGCCGTTGAGTGCTATTACGTTTTTGAATCCGTTTTTTAGCAGGTTTAGAACATCTGCTCTGCCTTCTACAATAATGATTTCTTCGCTCTCGTCGATGCCTGGTCCTGCAGGTAGTCTTTCTTTGCCGTACTCAACTGCTTCCATGATTCTGACTGATTGTGCGACTTCGTCTGCTATTTCTTGGCTGTCTGGCATTGTTGTTTCCATTAAGTTTTTTAGAAGTTCTTTTGCACGTTCAATTACAAAATTTCTTTTTGAGACCCGTACATCTTCTATATTTGCTACCTTGATTTTTGCATTGCATGGTCCTATTCGTTGTATGATTTCGAGTGCGGCTCCGACGATTGCTGTTTCTGCTTTGTCGAGTGAAGAAGGTATGATTATTGCGCCTTGTGTTTTTCCGGCTCTTGTGTCAACATTGACTTCTATTCGTCCTATTCTGCCGCTTCTTTGTAATTCTCTTAATTCTAATTCATTTCCTAACAGTCCTTCTGTTTGTCCGAATATTGCGCCTATTACGTCTGGTCTGTCTACGACTCCTTCTATGTCAATTGACGCGTTTACTATGTATTTTGATGAAACAGGACTTATTTTTCCCATGTTAATCCCCCTTGGTTATAGAACAAGCTTCTTTGTCAGTTGTTGCCGACACTACTACTTTTAATCTCCCCCAATGAATTGTGAGTGATGAATGAAACTTGTTCTATTTGATAAGGTTATGGAGCCCGTAACACTAACCCCCAAGACTCATTGCTTGGCTTTGCCGTTAGCTCTGTTGGGTACTCTCGTGACGGGCATGAGTGTAACCTTGTTGCTTTATAACCGTAGTTCTTATTTAAATGTGATGGATTTTGCATCCTTAATCATAATTTTTTTGTCCGCATTTTTTTGTTGTTTGGTCGCAATATCCGCTTTTGCAGTGTACATTTTCAAGACAGCTTACTCCTGCGTGGAATCTTGCTCTGCATTGGTGTCCTCTTCGTCCGTCAATACCCCCGTCATCTCCATTGACGTTTTCACACCATCCTTCTATGCCGCATTCTTCGTGTGTTGCGCATCTGCGTAGCATTTCTCCTGTTGGAAAGTTATACTCTTCCATTGTGGCAAAGCCAATTGCTGCTACTGTGATGACGAGTAATAGTATTGTTAGTGTTGCTCTCATTTTTTGTGTTTGTGTTTTATTTTTTTTGATAAGATTAATAATATGGTAAATCCTATAAGCGAAAATCCAAGTGTGATTAATAGTATTGTCCACGAAAACCCGCTTGTTTCTTGTTCGAGTATGATTCTTGAGGATAATAAGTATGTTGGTGCGAGTGAATGGTGTGGCATGATGTCAAGTACGTGTCTGAATTGTATTATTGCTTTTGCGTATTTTTCTTGCCAGTAATAGTTTAGTGCTTTTTCATAAATGTTGTCTATTATGCCTCTTTTTGGTTTTACATTTGCTTGGTTGAGGAATTCTTGTATGACTTCGTTTGGCACTACCCAGTTGAATCCTGAGTCTCGTCCGGATTTTAGTGTTGCTATACCGATGACGTGTCCTTGTTTGTCAAATACTGGTCCTCCGCTGTTTCCTCCGCTGATTGCTGCGTCGATTTGCATTAGTTTCCATCCTTCGTCTGCTGTTTTGTATGCGCTTACTATGCCTGATGTTACTGTTGCGTCGTTTATTGCAGGGCCTATTTTTGCTGCTGCGGGGTATCCTATGACGAGTATTGGTGCTCCTACTGGTGGTGTTTCTATGTGTCCAAGATTTAGTGTTGGCAGGTTTTGTGTTGGTATTTTTAGTATTGCGACGTCTTTTCCTGGGTATCCTTTTCCTTGTGCGCGTATGTCTGCAGGTATTCTTAACTGGTCAAATCCTTTTTGGCTTGTGATTGGTAGTAATACTGCTATTTCTTTTATTGTTAGTTTTGGCTCAATTTTTTCTCTCAGGTATGCTAATGCTTGTGAGTGGTGTTCTGGTTGTATGCCTAAATTTGCGATAAGTCCTTGTAAAAATCCTGGCAGCATTTCTTCTAATTCTGCTTGTACCACATGTGCGTTAGTAACAACATATCCTTCTGGTGTTATGATGAATCCTGAGCCAGTAAATCTATCATTGAATTCTCGTTCTTTTGATTCTCCGACTTGTAAAATTCTTCCTTGTTCAATTCTTATGTCAGGTATTTTTGCAGTTATTGCTATTGTTGTTTCTATTTGTACTGTTGCTGGTTTGGATAGTGCGGCTATTTTTTCTGCGTATGTCGGTTCTGAGTATTCATGCAATTGTGCAAAGACTGTTGTTGCTGATAGAACTAAAAGTAATAAAATACTCACCTTCTTTTTTATCATGTTGTATCTTCAATACTGTTTGTATAAAAATCTTTCCACACAGTATTTAAACTCTGTTCATTTCTATCGTCGTATGGCGCATGTTTGGAAAGAAGAATTCAAAACTTTGAAGGATGTTTTTGATTTGTTTACTGAAAGGAATCTTTTTAAATTAATTTCACAGGGTTATTTTGAGGGTCTTGAGTCTCCAATTTCTATTGGCAAGGAGGCTAATATTTTTACTGCAAGAACAAAGTCTGGTGAGAGGGTTGTTGTTAAGATTTATCGTTTGAGCACGTGTGATTTTAACAAAATGTATGACTTAATTCGTGTTGACCCTCGGTTTCAGAGCTTGAAGCGTTCTCGTCGTGAAGTTATTTTTGCTTGGGCGCAAAGAGAATATCGTAACTTGCTAAGGGCTCGTGAAGCTGGCATTAATGTTCCAACGCCAATTGTTGTTTTTTACAATATTTTGGTGATGGATTGTGTTGGTGGTGAAAATATTGCTCATCGTTTGAAAGATGCTTTTCCGAAAAATCCTGAAAAATTTCTTAACGAACTTGTTAAAGACCTGCAAAAATTGAATAGTATTGGCATGGTTCATGGTGATTTGTCGTCTTTTAACATTCTTAATTACAATGAAATGCCTGTGATTATTGACTGGTCTCAAGCAACATCTTTTGACAGCCCTAATGCAGATGAATATTTTTTGCGCGATATTAAAAATATTGTTTCTTTTTTTAGAAAGCTCGGAGTGTTCATAACTGAATCTGCTGTGATTAAGAAACTTAAAAGATAATTTTTTTGTCACAGGGTTTATATATTATTCAGTTGTTTTGTGTTTCATGCGGTTGCCTTTGTGGCTTGCATTAAGTGGTTCACTGGCGGTTTCTTGTAGGGCTGTTGATGCTCGTTTGGAGTCTTTGGTTAATGATGCGGTTGCAGTGGTTGAGAGAAGTAATGTTTTTCCTGAAAAGATTCCTTTGAAATATGAGGGTGCTGTTTTGACTGATGTGCGTTTTCGTGAGTCTGTTGAAAAAAATCTTGTTTCTTTGCTGTCTGGTAGGGATTGGCGTGATGTTCTTTTTTATTGTTCAGTTAACAACATTGATGTTTCTTCTTCTGCTGTTGATGCTATGAATGATTCTTTTGCTCATTTGCATTTTGAAGATGGTCGTCTTCCTGCTTTTATTGCTGAATGTCTTAAGTATGATGATGGAATTTTGTGGAAGCCTGCTCTTCGTAGTGAGGTTGTTCGTAAGCTTGATGTTTTTGTGCCTTTTGTTCAGGTTGGTGATGTTTCTCAGATTGAACAAATTTTCAGAAATTATCATGGGGAGCAGGATTATTTTAGGAAGCAAATGCTGGTTTCTCTGACACGACGGCTTGATAGTTCTGTTTGGAAAGAAGCAAGGCGTCTTGCTTTGGAGCTTCCTGTTGTTTTGGAAAAGAGTGAGTATGAGCGTTTGGCTGCTGATGCGTTGGTGCCTGTTAAGGATGGTGAATTGATTACTTATCCCAGTTATGCTTCTGCCATGGAAGCTGTTGGTTTGTGCCAGAAGGTTGATGCTGAGTTGCGCGGGTTTAATTCTGTTTTATTGGAAAAGATTCTTGCTGTTTTTGATAGTGGGTATAACTTGATTTCTTTGAAATGGATTGCTGGGCAGTTTGAGAAAAAGGGTTTATCGTCCGAAGATGCTGTACGTAGAACTTTATTATTGTTTCTTGATGCGCATCAGCAATATGCACCTCTCGATCTTTATGCATCAGGTGTTGGTGGTGTTGAACTTCCTGCTGAAAAGGATGTTTTTCTGATTAATTATGCAGGTTCTGGTGTTCGCAATCTTTCAGAAGTTATTTCTTTGGTGTCTGATGTGCAAAATCCTGTTTTGCGGCGTGAGTTTTTGCGTGCTTCTTATCATCATTTGATTGGTTTGCAGACTGAGGAGTCTTTTTCTGATGCAGTCTATGTCGCTGTTAATTATCAGGTTTTGGTTTCAGGTGAAATGGAAGTTCTTGCTGACATGTTGTTTGCAGCGAAGTATGTTAATTATCCTCAGGATGATTGGCGTCATGATAAGATTATTGTGCCTTCTTTTTCTGATGTTGAGAAGGGGATTTATTTTTTGAAAAATGCAGGTGTATCTTTGGAAACTATTTCTCGTGAGCGTGCGCAGAATATTGTGTATGCTTTGAGAAGTCATTTTTCTTCTTCTGCAGGACTTGTTGCATCTTGTATGAAGCTTGATTTGCCGCGCAGTGCTGTTGTTTCTGATGCTTTGATTGGTTTTGATCAGCGTAGTGATGGTTTGTTGTCAGAGATGTTTACGCAGGGTTTTGTTCCTTCTGAATCTGTTGCTAAGGAGTATTGTGATTCTGTTCTTGACAGAGCTGTTGCTCCTTTTAAGGATGTGTCCGCATTTATCTCAAAATATGGCAGTAATCATTTTTTTGCCCCTCAATTCATTAATTATGGATTGAAGCGGTTGTATGTAAGAAATATTGTTTCTGATGATGTTCGTAATGCTGCTTTGGCTTTTGAGCAGGGTGTTAAGGTAAAAAATGGTCGTCGCCCGAGTACGCTTGAGTTTATGACAACCCTTGAGAGTGTTCTTGATAATCCTGAAATTGACTGTGAGGCTGTTCTTAATGTTTATTCTGCATTAAATTATGATTTTGATTTTTCTCGTCGTTTGTCTGTTGTTGATTCTTTGCAGGTTGGCAAAAAAATTGGCGAGGTTGCCAAATTTTATTGTTATGCGCGAACAGCCAAGAATGTGTTTGTTGAGGATAAACTAAAACATTCTTTAGTTTTGAATATTAAGAGCGCGCGTGATTCTGAGATTCAGCAGTGTGTTTATTTTTTGTCTGAATCAGAAAGCTCGTCTGCTTATATTTCTTTGTTGGGTGATTTTTTGTTTGAGCAGGGGAGAGTTTTGTCAGCTCGTTTTTGTTGGGAAAAGTCTGGTTACATGGTTGGTGTTGAGTCTGTTGATAAAATGCTTGCTCGTAAAGAAGTTGGTGTAGAAAAGTAATGTCAGTAATCAAAGTCTGTTGGAATTATCACGATGTAAGGAATTTTTTCTTCTTCAAGAAGCTTGCACAATTCTCCTGAGAATTCTTCGACAAAGTCAGGTCTGATTCCCCCTAATTTTTTTAGTTCTGCATTGGTTATTACATGGTGCGCTCCTACGACTTTGTAAATTTGTCTTGCAGGGTTTTCTTTTTGTTTTTGTGTTATTGTTCTTGCCATTGCAAGATTTCTGTAGTGTAGTGATTGGTTGAATGCATACACTATTGTGTGTTCTTGTTGTGTTGTTGGTGTTTCTATTTCTTCAAAATCTTGGTATATTGCATTGCAGACGTATGCCAAAACGTCATCTTCACTGCTTTCGATTGTGCATGGAAATTCTTGGTCAAAATAGCCACAGTTGTCTTTTGTGGTTGTTCCTTGTGCAATTTTTTTGAATGCTTCTCGTGATTTTTTTGGTGTTTTTAGTGCTGTGAATAGTCTTTCTTCAAGGTCTGGGTAAATTATACTGCTTCTGTGTCCTTCGACAAGAAGTAGGTCTTCTTTTTTTAGAAAGTTTTTCAGCAGGGCATTGTTTTTTCTTTGGTTTTCTGGTGTGTGTTCTGTATCTGCAATTATTCTTACTGGGTTTTTTGTTTCTCCGTATTTTTTAAAGACTGTGTATTTGTGGTGTGCAAGTATTTCTTCAAAGCTTCCTTTCACTGTTTCTTTTTCTGAAGTATCATCTGTAATCTCTTTTATGTTAGTGATGTAGTTTCCTGTGTTTGGGTCGTAATAACTCACAGATTTGTATGTTCGTGTGCATCCGCTTGCAAGAAGTGCTGTTGTTAGTGTTATTGCAGTTATTGCCGTGCGCATGTTTTTTTGCACTCTCACAGGTTTAAAAAGCTGTCGTTTGTCGTCGACAAAAAAATTGCTGAACCGTTACCTTTTTAAACATGTCTCATTTGCACTTCGCAATGGCAAGCTCTGTCGACGAGTATGCCTATGAGTTGAAGATTCCCAAAGAGCGTGTTGCTGTGTTGATTGGGAAGGAAGGCTCTGTTAAAAAGCAGATTGAGCAATCAACATGTGTGACGCTTGATATCGACTCCAATGAAGGTGAAGTGAAACTCATAGGCAATGATGCACTTGGTTTGTATTCGTGTCGTGAAATAGTTCGCGCTATCAGCCGTGGTTTTAATCCTGAAATTGCGCTTTTGTTGCTTAAGCAGGATTATGGTTTTGAGATGATTAATATTGCTGATTTTGCTGGCACAAAAAATGATGCTGTTCGCCTGAAGGGTCGTGTTATTGGTGAAGGCGGTAAGTCAAGGAAGGTTATTGAGGAGCTTACTGACTGTCATGTTTCAGTTTATGGCAAGACTGTTTCATTGGTTGGTGGTCTTGAGTGGCTTCCGTCTGCGAGAAGGGCTGTTGAGTCTTTGTTGAGCGGAAGTCCTCATAGTTCAGTTTATCACTGGCTTGAAAAGCGTAGGAAAGATTTGCGCCGTCGTGAATTGCAGGGCGGTGGTTGGTAATTATGGCTGAAAAAAATCCTGTTGCTTTTGAATTGGCAAAAAAACAGCGTGAGGTTAGTATTGCTGAGTTTTTTGAGCGTAATCGTCACTTGCTTGGTTTTGATAATAAGAAAAAAGCTCTTCTTACTGTTGTTAAGGAGGCTGTTGATAATGCTCTTGATGCTTGTGAGGAGGCTCGGATTCTTCCTGAGGTTTCTGTTCAGATTATTGATATGGGTAATGACCGTTTTAGGATTATTGTAGAGGATAATGGTCCTGGAATTGTCAAAAAGCAGGTTCCTAATATTTTTGCCAAATTGTTGTATGGCAGCAAGTTTCATTCGTTCAAACAAGCAAGGGGTCAGCAGGGTATTGGCATTAGCGCGGCTGTTTTGTATGCTCAATTAACAACAGGCCGTCCTGCCAAGATTACTTCCAGAATTTCTGCAAGGGATGATGTGTATTATCTTGAGGTTCATCTTGATACTGAAAAGAATGAGCCTGAGATTATTAAGGAAGAAATTGTTCAGTGGAAGAAAGAGCATGGTACAAAAATAGAGCTTGATATTGAGGCGGCTTATCAAAAGGGTGATCAGAGTGTTGATACTTATTTGAAGGAGACTGCTATTGTTAATCCGCATGCAACTATTGTGTATACTAATCCTAAGGCTGAGCAAATAATTTTTCCGCGTGCGACTGATAAGCTTCCTGCTGAGGCTAAAGAAATTAAGCCTCACCCGTATGGTGTTGAGCTTGGTCGTATGAAAAAAATGCTTGACCAGACTGAGTCGCGCACTCTTCAGAGTTTTTTGACTAATGAGTTTTCTCGTGTTGGTCCTGGTACTGCTAAAGAGATTTGTGAAGTTGCTGGGCTTATGACTAATATGCGGCCTTCTGAGCTTGAGCTTCCTCATATTGAAAAATTAATGGATGCTATTAAGAAGACAAAAATTATTGCTCCCCCTACTGATTGCATTGTTCCTATTGGTGCTGAGCTTCTTGAGAAGGGTTTGCGTAAGGAGGTTGCTGCAGAGTTTTACACTGCTGTTACTCGTTCTCCTGATGTTTACCGTGGCACCCCTTTTGTTGTTGAGTGTGCGCTTGCGTATGGCGGCCAGCAGTCTTCTGATGCTCCTGTTAATTTGTTGCGTTTTGCTAATCGTGTTCCTCTTCTTTACCAGCAGAGTTCTTGTGCTGTTTTTAAGTCTGTTATTCAGACTAATTGGAAGCCTTATGGTTTGCAGCAGAGCCAGACTGCTTTGCCTGTTGGTCCTTTGACGCTTGTGGTGCATATTGCTTCTGTGTGGCCTCCTTTTACGTCTGAGGCTAAGGAGGCTGTTGCGCATTATCCTGAGATTATTAAGGAGATTAAGCTTGCTTTGCAGGAGTGTGGCCGCAAGCTTGGTTTGTATGTTAATAAAAAGCGTCGTGCTGGTGAAGAGAGAGAGCGTGTTAATTTGTTTGAGGCGTTTATTCCTGAGCTTGCTGATGCTTTGTCAAAGCTTACTGATGTTAAAAAGGAGCCGCTTGTTTCAAGTTTGAAAAAACTGCTTGAAAAAAAAACAGAGATTATTATTCGGAATCAGGGTTCTG
>CAYPAC010000014.1:0-1116 GCA_964408615.1 uncultured Methanosarcinales archaeon | reverse complement strand
CGGAAAACAACAATTATGAGGCGACAAAGAAGGTGTTTTTGAATAATGGTTCTGTTGTTGATGATACTGATAAGGATGATAGCATTAAAATGAAAGGTTCGTTGGAGGATTCTGAAGAATGAGCAGTGAAGTTAAGAAAAAGCTTGTTGATATTGGAAGGAAGGTTGCGGATGATATTTCTAAAAGCAAGAATCCTGAGATTGATGTTCCTGTTCGTGCTCTTTCTAATGTTGTTTATGACAAAACTTCCAAAACTTTGCAGCTTGGTGATAAGTCTGCCAAGCGTTTATTTTTTAATGTGGCTCATGTTAAAAAATTTGTGCAGACTATTGAGGTTGCAAAGCTTAGCAAGGAGTTGCTGGATGAGCAGAAGCATGCGAGCTTGCGAGATGTTTTTTACATGGCCAAGCGTACTATTCCGTCTACAAATATTAACATTGTTGATGAGCAGACAGAAACTGACAAGGCAATTGAGGATACTGAATTAATTACTGGTTTTTCTCGTGAACAGCTTCATATTAACGCAAATAAGATGGGTTCTGTTGCTGGTAATGTTGTTGTTGAGGATCGTGGAGACAGCATTGATTGGTCTAAGATGGGCAGTGGTGGCTGGTCTATTCCTTCTAATGTTGAAGAGATTAAGTTCAAGAAAGTTAATGCGCAATTTGTTATTTATATGGAGAAAGCTGCTGTGTGGGAGCGTTTGCATGAGGATAAGTTTTGGGAAAAGCAAAAGTGTATTATTATGTCTTCTCAGGGCCAGACAACACGTGGCATTAGAAGACTGCTGCAGCGCTTAAGTGAAGAGCACAAGCTGCAGGTGTATGTTCTGGCTGATTTTGACCCTTGGGGTTTTTATATTTATTCTGTTTTGAAGTTCGGCTCAATTAATTTGGCGCACATGGCTGAATCATTGGCGTTGCCTTCATCAAAATTCTTGGGGATTACTGCTGATGATATTGAAAAGTATGGTTTGAAAAAACACTTGATTAAATTTAAGGATGTTGATTTTTCTCGTCTTAAACAAATTACGAATTATGAGTGGTTCCAAAACAATAAGGGGTGGCAGCGTCAGTTTAAAATGATGCATGATTTAGAAGCCAAAGCTGAAATTCA
>CAYPAC010000013.1:0-13688 GCA_964408615.1 uncultured Methanosarcinales archaeon | reverse complement strand
CACAATACTTTTAAATACAAATGCATGTGACCCTCATCATGGTTCGTTTTGGAAAATATTGCAGCACTGATGAACGACTAACCTTTTGGGGCAAACTGTCATACAAAATCCACGGAACACCTCACATCTCAAAATTCATGCAGTCCAGATATTTCGTTAAGGCTATTAAAAAAAACATCACCGAAAATGTTAACAACTTTTTAGACATCGGTTGCAGTGCTGGCGATTACTCATTTTATCTATCAGAACAATATCCTTGGTTACGCATTACTGCAATTGATGCAGACAAAAACAACATAGCTAAAGCAAACACCATCAAGCACACAATAAACAACACAACAATTGAATTCATCCATAAAAAACTAGATGAATTTAATCCTGCTGAAAAATATGACGCAATCTGTTTTATACAATGCTTACATGCAATAAAGAACAAAAAACAAGCATTAAAAAAAGCAGCCAATCTTTTAACAACAAACGGATTATTATTTTTCCAAGACATTTTAAAAGACAGCTACAAAAAAACAATTCTTGGGAAGACACCACTTCCATTTGAACATTACAAAAAAAATTTTATGATGGGAAAATTACAAACTGCAGAAGAAATTATTAGTACCCTTCAAGAATCTGGCCTTACAATTATTAAAAACACACCTACTGTTGGATTTATAGGCCAACTTGCATGGGAAATTGACCAGCACCTCCAATGTTCTAAAACCAAATACATCAGAACACTCTCTATTCCATTCATTAAAATAATGTGCCTGCTTGAATTCTTACTTCCATTTGGCCAAAAAAATGAAATTGTTATCATTGCGAGAAAACAAGCATGAACACACAAACACCAGACCTGAAACACACTGTTGTTAACGGCACTTTTTGGTTTTTCATCGCGGCAATAATAGTAAATTCAACGCAATTTTTTACAAAAATATTTCTAACACGCTGGCTTACACCGACAGATTTTGGAGTAGTCGCAATAGGCATTGCACTCTTAAGCTTCATCAATCTATTTCATGATTTAGGACTAAGCGCAGCGCTTATGCAACGACAAAAAGATATTCAAGAATCATTCAATAATGTCTTCTCATTTATTCTTTTAATTGGAATTATTTTTGCAGCATTCTTATTTCTGTCAGCACACTTTCTGGCTAATTTTTTTAATGACGCACACTTATTAACAGTTATTTTATTAATGGCATCAACAATTCCTTTCGGTGCAATTATTATCCCTTCATCTGTATACTTAAGCAAAAATCTGTTGTTTTTCAAACGTTTCATTGCTGAAACAATTCCCCCACTCATTGCAAGCATTGTTTCAATTACGTTGGCATTAAACGGGTGGGGCTACAAAAGCATAGCAATTGGGTACATTACCGGACCACTAACTTACGCCGCAATACTTTGGTACGTCACACCATGGAAACCACGCTTAAGTTTCAACAAAACACTCCTCAAACAGTTGCTCCATTATGGAATATTTGTTTTTATTGCAAACCTTGCCGCACTCGCTATTGCCCAAGGAGATAACCTTGTCGTAGGCAAAATGCTTACTACTACTGCTCTTGGTTATTACGCAATTGCATACACCTTGGCAACACTCCCAACCGTAAATCTTGCTCACATTCTTTCAAAAGTCTTCCTGCCACTCTTTGCCAAGCTACAAGACCAACAAGCAACCCTTACAAAAAGCTTTCTAAAAAGCATGCGCGTTATGAGCAACATCGCACTCCCAATCCCTGCAGGTACAATATTAATCACTCCATTTATTTTTAGCATCATGGGAGAAAAATGGTTGCCTGCGTATAATGCACTCATTATTCTTTCATTCCTTGCTTTATTCAAATCATTAAGCGTCATACCCTCTTTCTTTCTACAAGGTATTGGGCATTCAAAAAAAGACATGCAAATCGCATGCAGGACAACTGTACTAGTTGTGCTTTTTATTATTCCAAGCACTTATTTCGGGGGCATTGAAGGCACAAGTATCGCTATGACAATAACATATGGATACGCACTAATAGACTACCTCCGCCAGTCATCTAAAGTTATATTAATCCCTCTGCGCGCTTTGTTCGCAAGTTTTTTGCCGTCAATAATCGCAACATTTTTTATGATAATATCTGGTGCTTTTATAAGAACATTCTTAATAACAAGACATAACTTTATTAACGCGATATTCACCATTGCCTCGTGCGCAATCGTTTATGCAATAGTCTCACTCAAAACAAACAAAGACTTGTTTGCTGAATTAAAAAAGTTTTTAAATACCCCTGAAAAAGTCAACACATGAAAAACATTTCTTTAAAGTACACTGGAATTTTAGCGCTTGCATTCTTCTGGATATTATCTCTAACATACAACTTCAATTTCTTCTGGGAAGATTCCTACATTCTTGGCCAATACAACAGTTATTTACAACAACCAGAAGCATTCTCTACAAAAAACATAGCATCATTATTTGTAGACGCTGTTATAAGACCTGAACAGTTTTTTTCAGTTAATTACGGATGGAAGCCATTACAAGAAGGATTTATTTATCAATTTGTTGTCAAGCTTTTCGGGAATAATGTTTTGCTCCACAGAATGTTTAAAGCGACACTGTACGCAATGCTTATGCTGATTTATTTTTGTTTTTTGAAACAATTAAGCAGTAATTATGGCAGCAACATTAAAAACAAAATTTTTCTTTTTCTCTCTTTCAGCACAATACTTTTGCTCCCTGAAATCTGGACCGCGCAAATTTATTTAGTCGACACACTGATTCTTACACTCTTATTTTCAACAACTGCACTGTTCATTTTTTATTTCTATTACGACAAATATACTAATTACCTGACTCCTTTTTTATTCATATTTATCATGATTCTTACCCAGTTATCAATCGTAACAAAACATGTTGGAAGACTTAATGTTGCAATAATAACATTATTTTTACTATTCACCCAACCAAAAAAAATCTTACAAAAAAAATATGCAATCCTGTTATTGGCATTATTTTTTATCAGCTTTCCAGTCTTAGGATTTGTTAGTCTAATCAGTGGAGAATCAACAGATATTTTAGGAATAAGCAGCCACACATCACAAAAGACACTATACCCATTAATCTCTAGTTTCTTTAAAACAATTCACCACGCATTTATCCCCCACACAATCTGGCTTCTTGGATTACTTTGCGCGTCATTTGTTCTGCACGCATTAGGAATGATATTCGTAAAAAAACAACAAAAAAACAATGAATTAAAAAATCTTGTTTTTTTCAGTTTTTTCTGGTTTGTTTTCACTGCATTCGCAATGCACATAGCCAGAGGATTTATTTTTGACCCCAAATTCTTTCTAAGATTTGAGTTCACCATATTTCTTTTCCCACAAATACTATTCGTCTTATCTTACACAACACTTGTTTATAAACAATATTTTACAAAAAACAAAATAATCCCCTTAATAATTTTTGCAGTTTTAATCTTAACAGTAATTACCACAGGGGTAAGGCTCAACGAATGGCGCGGAGGCTGGGGCGCATACTTCTTAGGGTATGACACTGCACGCGAATATGTTGATGTTGTTGCAAACAATTCCGTCCTTGTAGTAAAACTGGATCATGCAGCACCAACCTACTTCATAACAAACAACACAATATTCATGGCTCCTGACAAAACAGACAAAACATTACTTACAAACTTACAAAAAAATTACACACAAGTTTTCATAACAGACACAAGACCTTTACCAGAAACACCAACAATAACACACGTCACAGACCTTTCAATAAAAGACACTTCACCATACGGCAAGCTAAAAACATTAGCCAATAGAGATTATACATTAAAAATGAAAGTCTATAAGTTTATTAAAAATTCTAAGGCTTCTTTGCAACAACAATAAGCTCTGAATTAAAAACGTAAATATAATTCTCAATAACATACCCTCTTTCAGTCAATAGTTGTTTAAGTGAATCAAACGTATAATGACTCTGATGCTCCTGCGCATATGCATCAGGAAGCAAAAAATCATAGATTTTCTCAATAATACACCAAGTTATCTTATCATAATCAGGCGTGCCTAAAACAAGCCTGCCACCAGCTACCAAAACCCTGTCAAGCTCGTCAAAAATATCCTTTGTTTTAGGTATGTGCTCAATAACCTGAGAACAAATAACTATGTCAAAAGAATTACTCTTAAAAGGCAAAGTGTTAATGCTCGCACATGAAAGATACTTATTAAATTTTTTTGCAAACCTTATTTTAGAAAATTTTATGTCAACACCAAATAATGAAGGAAACTGCTGAAGCAACATGCTTGAACCACAACCAACATCAAGAACAGTCTTACCACCGCCCGCAAATTCTTTAAGCAAACGACAACGCTTCCTCTGCCAAAACCTTTGCAAAGGAATCAAACTATCATACGCCAAAAAATCATAATCAGCAGTCTTGATTGAATTACGCAACTTCCACAATCTGAACAAAGTACGCGCATAAGTAGCAACAAATTTTCGCACTTTCAGTTTACTCTCACCTTCCCTGCGATATTCATACTTTATAGGAATCTCCTTACAAGAAAAACCCATGGACCAAGCATTCACAACAATCTCTTGCAAAACGTCATAATTAACACTATCCAACTGCATATTCTTAATGACTTCCGCACGATACAACCTAAAATTACCACTTAAATCCCCCAAAGGAACGTGCAACACTTTTGAAAAAACAACATTTGTAAATTTACTCAGAAGACGACGCCACAACGTAATAATAAATTCCCCGTCATTTACGTATCGCGAACCTAAAATTATGTCTGCATCATTACTTGCTTTGACAAATTCAGGAATCGTCTCAGGATTATGACTAAAATCCGCATCAAGAGTCAAAATGTATTTCCCAAGCGCAACCTCAAAACCATCACGCAATGCATTACCAAAACCACGCTGTTTCTGCAACAAAACACGCGCGCCATTATTCTTTGCAACTGCGATAGTATGATCCACAGAATGACCATCAACAACAATAATCTCATAAGTAAGACCTGCATGCTTAAGCGTACCATTAATCCTTTGAAGAAGTAATGCAATATTTCTCTCCTCATTTAATGTTGGTATTATTACAGATAATTCAGGTGATAAAGCATCCATTTGCCTAACAAAAAGACATCTTTATAAAAAACTACTTTTTTTAACACACAATGAATGACAAAACATCAATACTCTGGGATGAAGAAGCTCAAAAACCAGAAACAGAACACATACGAGGACATTACCTAACCCAATTATTCATCACAGCAATTAATAAAACACTCAACAACCTTCCAGACAATCAAGAAACAAAAAAAATACTCAAAGTCGACCTTTGGAATGAAGGAATTGACTTACAAAGAACAATACTAAAACACTATGTAGGAACAAACTTAGACCTCTACGGCATTGACGTATCAACATACACTGCTATCAAAGCACACCAACAAGAACCTGCAATAAAAATAGCTGCAGGCTCAATAAATTCACTGCCTTTTCAAAACGAACAATTTGATGCACTGCTAGATCTTTCAACATCAGACCATCTGCCACCACAAAACATTCCTGACATCATCAAAGAATACGCGCGGTGCGTAAAGCAAGGCGGTGGACTAACACTTATTTTCGACTGGTGGGGATTTTTTTGGAAATACTACCTAAAATACATCGAAATAAGATACAAACGAACAGACACCAACTTTATAGACGGAAACCCAAAAAGATACATACACCCAATTGAACTAATGAAACAAGAAGTAAAGAAACACTTCACAATAGTTGGAGAATACTGCATAGACTACACAGGCTGGACATGGAACAGATTCACAAGGCCGTTGTGGGAAAAACTGCCCAACATTACTTATGATGCACTATTAAAACTTGAATTTTCCTGCATCTCCAAATTCCTAAAACCTTTTGCCAAACAATATATCATAATTGCAATAAAGAATTAGCCAGTCTTTCTTAATAATTCATCAGCATAAAACTGGTTAAATGCATTTAATCTTCTCACAACAAACCGGTTTTTCAAACCAGCAGGAAGTTTAAGAATAACATTAAAAATTACAGAAGAAAGAAACAACAAACGATTACGCATTCCAACTGATTTTTTTGTTTCAACAGTTACTGTTACACCTGCTTGTTTGTTCCATTGCAAACAGGATTTTACAGAATGAAATAACAAGCCACAACTTGCAAACTTAACTAACAAATATGCGCGCGAAACTGCAGAATGGAACCTGCGAAAATCATTCCACTTAACCATACGTTTCCATCCGTTATGGTGCCAAACAGCACTGGGGTGATAATAAATTTTCCAGCCTGCAAAAACCAAGCGCAGTGAAAGATCGATATCCTCATTGTACATAAAGTAATTTCGGTCAAAAAAACTGACATCTTTCACAGCACACATTCTCAAAAGAACAGCACCACAACCAATCCAATCTGTCTCTTCTGTCTTTCTATAACTTTTTAATGTTGCATCATAAGGATGCTCAGCAGCACCACAAGCACCAATACGATTATCACTCTCCATAACCCCAACAAGTTCTGAAACAAAATTCGGTTCAACAAGACTATCCTGATTAATCAAAAGAACATAATCTGCACCGGTCTTTTTGAGAACAACATTATTCGCAGAAGCAAAACCAACATTTTTTACATTTTTTATAAGCTCAACAGAAGGAAAATCCGTAACAACATCAACAGTTCTATCAGTTGAATTATTATCAATCACTGTGATTAAAAGCTTATCTTTAGGATAATCTTGATGCAACAAAGAATTTATACACTCAGCAATAAGCTCTTCACCATTGTAACCAACAACAATCATGTGAACTGAAGGATGCTCTGACATTGGTCATGCCAAACAACAAGCATTTATAAACATGCCCCAAAAAAACTACACAATGCGCATAGAATACGTTCAAGGAAATTATCAACATGCAGGACTTGGAACTTATGAGCATCAACTCGCAGAAGCATTAAAAAAACACCCTGACATTGAACTCTTTAAAACAACAACAAAAAACATTTCAGGATTTCCAATATTTTTAACAAAAAACATTTCTGCAGATATTACACACTTCACTAACCAAGAATTACTGTCGCCATTTGTTTGTAAAAACAAAAAATTCATGGCAACCGTACATGATCTCACAGTAATAAAAATGAACTTATTCTCAAAATCACCAAGTAAACTAAGATATTTCGCAGACAAACTTTACAAACTCAAGCTGGCATCACTCAAAAAAGCAAAAGGAATAATTGTAGTATCAGAAAACACAAAAAAAGACTTTTTAGAATATCTTTCATTCCCTGAAGATAAAATAAAAGTAACATACGAAGCAGCAAATCCATCCTTCAGACCAATACCAAACATAAAAAAACAAAAACATACGCTGCTGTTTGTTGGCAATGAGTTACCCCACAAAAACATGCCAACACTATTAAGCGCAATTGCGCTTGTAAAAAAAAATATTCCAGACATCAAACTAATGAAAATAGGCAGTGGCGGGTGGCGCGGAACACGAGCAAAACTTATGAAACTGATAAAAAAACTCAACATTAAAGACGCGGTTTTTTTCAAACAAAATGTTCCAAACATTACAGACTACTACAACTCAGCAGAAGCACTAATCCTGCCATCATTATACGAAGGTTTTGGACTGCCGGTTCTTGAAGCAATGGCGTGCGGATGTCCGGTTATTTGTTCCAACACAACAGCTTTACCAGAAATTGCAGGTGATGCCGCACTATACGTTGACCCAAAACAATCTTATGATATTGCAGAAAAAATAATTGCGTTATTAACAAATAAACAACTCAAACAAAAACTTATCAGAAAAGGACTTGAAAGAAACAAAAAATTCACTTGGGAAAAATGCGCAGCACAAACAGCCGCCGCATACCAACAGTTTGCACACCAATAACTACTTTTAATAATTATAACTAAGGCAGTAAGTGCTTAATATTTTCATGGAAGCAATCACCGTCTTATCAACTGCCTTCGTTTATTAATAGAGGCAGACTATTTTATTATTTACTTTCTGCCTCTATTATACTTTGCTTTCTAGCAAAAAATTTTAATGCAAAAATCTGCTTAAAAATATTAACGCCACCCTCAACAAGATACAAAGCATTGTTTTTAGAACGAATTTTCATCAGTTGACCAAACACGTAGCTCGGCCTTAAATAAAAACGACGAAAAGCGTCTGTGAGCGCAGTCTGTAATTCTTCAGAAGTGAAATATTTATGCACATAACCCTGCTCCTGAGATTCTGTATTAATCCCATACGTTGCAGCAATTTCTGCATCTTTAACAATGTAAACTGAATCACGATATTTTTCCCACAGTTCAGTCCCTGGCAAAGGCGAAACAATACTAAATTGAGCTAAATCAGGATTTAATCCAATTGCAAGTTGAATCGTCTTTTCAATGGTTTCTTTTGTCTCACCAGGATGACCAAACATAAATGTACCAAAAATCTTTATACCTGCTTCTTTTGTCATTCGAAATGCATCCTTTGCTTGTGCTGTGGTAATCCCTTTTCTTAATGTTTTCATAATCTGCTCATCACCAGTCTCAACCCCGTACTCAATCCAGTTGCAACCGGCTTTTTTCATTATTGATAATAAATCTTTATCCACGGTATTAACACGCGCAAGACAAAACCAATTAATTTTAATTTTCTTTTCAATCATCAACTCACAGAATCTCCTAATACGCTCCTTGTTAATTGTAAAAATATCATCAACAAAAACAACATATTTAGTATTATACGTCTTAATAAGGTGTTCAATATCTGACACTATTCGTTCAGCAGACTGTGCACGAAAACGCCTGCCATTAACCTGACTTGTCGCACAGAAAATGCAGAATGTCGGGCAACCACGACTTGTCATCAGAGGAACCACCCCTTTGCCCCGCCACATAAAATTTGAGACACCATACTTATTCATATCAACCAAATCCCAAACCGGCTGTGGAATTTCATCAATATTATCAATAAAAGCACGCTTTGCATTAACGCGAACAACACCATCTTTTCTATACGCAAGACCTGCAATATTTTCATAATCAGTTCTTCCAGTCTCAAGAAAATTACACAACTCAAGAACAGTATAATCCGCCTCTCCAAAAAGAACAAAATCAATGAACGAATGCTTTTCCAACAACACTTTAGGATCTTCTGCAGAAGCATGATTACCGCCAAGAATTGTCAAAGAACCTGCGTGTTTAGCCCCTTTAAGATATTCTGAAGCAAGAGAAAAATTAGCACTAACACAACTAACACCAACAACGGCAGGCTTTTCATTTTCTATTTTAACAACAACATCCTTTGTAGTCATATTCTGGTTTTCAGGATCAAGAAAAGTAATAGGAAAACCAGCATTTCTAAGAACACCTCCAATTGTTGCCAAACCAATCGGAAACATGTTAACCTTCTCACCAGTAAAAAGATGAAGATACGGAACCTTAATCAAAAATACTGTGACGTTTTTTTGCATTGTATTAACAATGAACTATCAGTTTAAAAAGCTCACTTTTTTAAGACACTCCCCAAGCATTTAAATATTGCCCAATTCACAACAAGAACATGGGCATAAGCAAAAAACTAAGCCAAGACTTGTACACAAAAGGACAATGGAAAGGAACACGCCCAACATATGAATACATTAACAGCCCAATAAAAAGAAAAATATTCAAATATGTCGACAGAAGACGCACATTCTTGTTTTCATTCATAAAAGAACTGAAACCCAATTCACACGTCCTTGATTTTGGCTGTGGCACAGGATATTTAGTCCTTCCTTTAAGCAAAGAACTACACCACGAAGCACACGGTTGCGACATTGCACAGTATGCTTTAAGTGCATTAAAGAATTATGCACGAGAAAAAAACATCAAGATTGACTTAAAAGCAGCAGGAGAATATAAACTCCCATATTCAGATAATTATTTTGATGCAATAGTATCAGCCGACGTCTTTGGACACGTGCCATTCCCTGAGAAAACTATAAAGGAACTATACCGCGTACTAAAGCCCAATAGCATTCTCGCACTCCATTCAGAATCAATACACTACAAAGAAAGATATTTTTACAAAAAAATAATCAATACACTTGGCAGAGACCCGTGGACAATTGATGTAGGACACATAAATCTCAAAAGCCATGACAACATAAAAACATTATTCACAAAAAACAATTTCACAATTGAAAAATCGTTAACAGCAGCACAATATTTAGGGTTTCTGCTCAATGGAGACATAAACTGGGGACTAAGACAGGTTCCGTTTGAAAAAATAGGCACTGCATTAAGAATCATACACAAATGGCACAAATTTTTAGCAACCCCATCTAACTCTTCATTCTTTCGCTATCTGCGACTATTAGTCAACATTTTATTAACTGCAGAAGAAAAACTTGAGATGAAATTTTACTCAGCACCAGGCGGATCGATATACCTAAAACTAAGAAAAATGTAGAGTTTCGCGAGCGTGTTTTAACAGTTCTTGCACAGTTTTTTTAACATCATATTCTTGTTCAACTTTTTTTCTTGCAGCAAACTTCATTTCAGAATATTTTTCAGGGGAATCCAGAATCTCATTAACTACAAAAGCAATATCTTCAGGAGTTGGAAAAGCAAGGTCATGGTATTTTGCTTGCTTTTTCATTTTCAAACAAACCCCTGTTTTGTTATGCTCAACAATCTCATTCATCGGTTGACGATCTGAAACAACACAAACAGTTCCAGACGCCATTGCCTCAACCAATGGAATGCCAAAACCCTCATTATTACTCGGAAAAACCAACACCGCAGCATCTTCATACAACGCCCTTGTTTCAGCAGCAGACAACCATTTCTTGCTGAACGAAAAATTTAAAGGAAAATTGTTTTTTGTAAAACACAAAAGCTCTCTTATTTCAGACAAATAAGGCGAGTTTTTATCCTCAGGCAAATGCGCATAAACCTCAACATCAGTGTGTTTCTGCACAATCAAAGACACTGCATCCAAAAAAGGCATAACCCCTTTGTAATACATGCTCCTTGAAACAAACAAAACCTTTTTTCTTTTTTTAACTGAGAAAACATACTTTTTAATAGGAATTCCCTCAGGAACATAAGCAACATTTTTTAGCCCTGCACCAACGTATTCTTTTTGAGCCATCTTTGTTGGTGCAAGCACCATATCAGCTCGCTTCAAAACATCAATTAAATGCCCCTCACTTGCAACCTCACTCATAAAAAAATGCAAAGTCTGCCAAGCAACACGTTTCGTGCCAACTGTTTTTGTTAATAACTGTTCAACTGAAAAGAAAAAAATAACATCAAGAGAAGCATTTAATCTAGCATACTTTATTCAACTGAATTTACGTTTATCAATCTTATTATTCACAGGAATTGCGTACACTTCAAGATCATTGCGCTTTTGCTTAAGAAGTTCATTAATAACATATTCTGTCATGACAGCAGCACCATTAGGAATCGGCGGGAATACAGAACACCAACCAATTTTTAACTTATTCTTTTTAGTAAAAAGTTTTGAAAACCAATAATTCCAAGGAAACACTGTTGTTCGAAAATAATTCATGATACGTCTCATCACAAATCTAATCAACACTTTGCTTTTAAAGGTTTGTTCGTTTTAGATTTTACCTAATAAAGTATTTAAACAACGTTAGCAAAGAGAAATAACATGACAAAAGACTCTAAAAAAAAACAAATAATCATAAAGTGCGCCATTATCTTTCTAATAAGCATTCTTTATACAACGCTTTATTCAAACAATCTTTATTTCGACACACACGGCTGGCAGGATTTCGAGTTCATTAAAGACTCTTCTGAAATTAGCATCAAAACAATGCTTAGCGATTTCTTTTTTCCAGGGCTTGATTTTTTGCGAGGAGGACACGCGCAAGGGGTAAGAACACGCATAGTGGAAGCATTTGTATTAAAAACAATCCATTTTGTGTTTGGGTGGACGCCTTTCCCATACTTTTTTGTAAAAGGAATAATTCTTTCATTACTCGCAGTTGTTTTATTTCTACATCTCAACCACAGCACAAAATCCATATTTTTTTCATTTATTGGAACATTGTTTTTTCTTTCACTACCCCCACTTTTTGCATCATTCTTATTTCTATACGATTTTGATGTACTTGCCCAGTTGTTTATTGCAACTGTTTTTTTATTATTTATACACCAACTTATACCTCACAAAAAGTATGTTGCGGCAATGACAATTTTAACACTTTTTGCCTTAAAAACAAAAGCATCTGCAATCATAATCCCTGCGGTTATTTTTCTTTATCTTGCACTTTTCTCAAGACAAAAAATAAAAACCTATTCTATCTTCTTAATCATTGCATTTATTTTTATAAATCCGCTATATCCGTTGTTTAAAGACAAAGGAAATGAACTTGGAATTTTTCCTGCTTTTGACGTGTCACACCTGTTCAATCGATTAGTTCTCAACAAAGCATGGGATTACAATGCGGACCAAACAATTCCTGTGATATTTTCTCCGAAAGAGTCAGTTGTAAGAATGCCAAATACAGTTTCAGCATTATTCGGGTTTTTATTTTGGTGGCTTGCCGTTACTGTTCTGATAATATTTTTATTCCTAAGAAGAGCACACTTTTCAAAACTTATAACTTCTGTAAAATACAACCTCCAATTCACAACCACCTCAAATAGTTATGACCGATCACTTATTCTTTACGTGATTTGGTTTTTAACTGTTTTATTCTTCTACCAGTTTGACGTGTCAAAAAGTCCTGCAGGAACAGATATGCGATACATGACATTAGCAGCAATCCCTCTTTTGTTATTTGTTTTTACATTATTAGCTTACGTTCACAAAGAGATTCAGAATAAAAAACTATTTTTTCTAAAAGTATGCGTAAAAAAAGTCTTTCTAATATTCGTCACAGTAGCAGTATTTGCAACAATTCTAACAAATGTTGCACACACAACAGTGCATCTTAAAGGCGGCTATAACGCACGCAATCACGCCAACATAAACCTGTTTAAAGTTCTATATACAGATTATTATGATGAAACAGTTGATTTTTACCAATTTGCACAAAACAACACATTCTACCAAAATAAAGATAATGCCATTATTCAATCAACATTCACAAATTACGATTTCTTAGATTTTGGCGGCACATCTTTTAAGTTAGAAGAAAAGAAAATAGATGATTTTTTCAAAAATAAAAATAATAAGAAAGCATACCTTGTTTCATTAGGCAAGGATGTCCATTTCAAATCATTCAAAAAAACACACCTGGACATTGTTGATCCTTGCACAACACGAATGTTTGAATGGGTATATTGCTTATCATACCAACAAAAAAACAACCTGCCATTTGTTTTTTACGTTTCAAAAATAGAGCGAAAATAGTTAATGATATCACTTAAACAGTGATTTTAAGAGACCGTATTTCTTCAAAAACCAATGATGAAGCAAAGGAACATTCCAAAACAAATATATGGCAAACATCCAGTTCGTATGATTATTCATGATTGGAATTCTTTTTAACAGAAATTGATTAGTCTTCTTCGTATTCCAACCATGACAAGTGGTAACTGCAGTCAGGTAATACTTACTCATAGCATCAACTGATAAATCATCAAAAACACCAAAAGGGTATGAAAAATGACTGCAAT
>CAYPAC010000012.1:0-14344 GCA_964408615.1 uncultured Methanosarcinales archaeon | reverse complement strand
ATTCTTGATATTGGTTGTGGTCCTGGGACTTTTTTGTCTTTGCTTCCTTTGGAGTATGAAGAAGCAACAGGTGTTGATATTTCTAAGACGCAGATTGGTTTTGCTGTTAAAAAAAATTCTTTGAACAAAAAAATTAAGTGGGTTGTTGGTGACCCTTTAACTTTAAAGCTTGGTAGTTATGATGTTATTACTTCAATTGAGCTTATTGAGCATCTTGAAGAAGATGTTGTTGGACAACTTTTTGATTGTGTTGGAAAGAATTTGAAATCTGGCGGCAGGTTTATTGTTACAACCCCTAATTACAAGAGTCTTTGGCCTTTTATTGAATGGGTTTGGAGCCGTATAGGATTTATTAATTATTCAGAACAGCACGTGACGCATTTTACAGAAAAAAAGTTGTGTGCGTTGCTTGAGTTGTACAAATTCAAAGTTGTTCACAGCAGTACTTTTTTTGTTGTTTCTCCTTTTCTTGCGCCAGTATCATATCGTTTGGCTAAGTTTGTTCAGCGTTTTGAACAGCGTTTTCTCCGTGGGTTTGGTAGCATAATTGTTTGTGAAGCTTTCTGTCGTCAGAAGGTTTAAATACTATCTTCTTTTTGTTTTTTATTGTGTCGAGAACCACCAGCTAAAGCAAATTAGTGTGAAGTGGTTATTACAATCATATTTGACAGCAGGTGGCTTCTTGACATGCTCGGAAACCTCTCGCTCTTGATAGAAGGTGAAGGAAGAGGTTCCGATGTGGGAGGTTGCCGACATATGGAAGACAGAATTTTTCAGCTTGTTGTTGAGCAGAATGATATTGGTTGGAAGTCTATTATTTATGAGCTTGTCAACAGTGCACAGATGGATCCTTGGGATGTTAATATTACTTTGTTGACTCAGAAATATATTGAGCGGCTTAACCAGTTGCGTGAGCTGGATTTAAAAGTTAGTGGCAAAGTTCTTTTGGCTGCGTCAATTTTATTGCGTTTAAAATCAAACAAGCTTGTTAGTGATGATTTGGAGGCGTTTGACAGGCTTCTTGCCGGTTCTGAAATTAATGAGGGTGAGTTTTATGATGAGCTTGAAAATGAACTTGCGCGTGGTGAGTTGTCTGCAATGCATGAGCATGTTGAGTTGTTGCCGCGTTTGCCTCAGCCTCGCAAAAGAAAAATTTCTGTTTACGAGCTTGTGCGTGCTTTGGAGAAGGCTTTGGAGGTTAAAAAGCGTCGTTTGTGGAATACGATAATCCCTGGGCAGGTTCACATGCCTGACAGAAAGTGGGATATTGGTGACGCAATAAAAAATGTTTATGCGAAAATCTTGTCTTTTGTTGGGAACGCCGAAATTTTTTTTAGTAAGCTTCTCAGTGTTCAGACTAAAGAGGAGAAAATTCGCACGTTTATTCCTTTGCTTCATTTGTGTAATCAGCGAAAAATTGAGCTTGCGCAGGATGTTCCTTTTGGCGACATAAAAATTTCTTTGGTGAAAGAGGTGAGTGCAAATGCAGTTGAGTAGTGATGAAAAAAAATATCTTGTTTTTTTGGTTAAGCGCGAATTGGCAGAGCTTAAAAAGATAGCTAATGCAACAACCCGAGAGGACTTGCACACTTTGTTTTTGGCAAGCCGTAAGGATTTGTTGCATGAAGACTTGAATTTTTTGAAGGCAGAGCATCGTGTTGAGGATTTTTTGCAGGATTTGCTGAAAAAGCTTGGGGGTAAAAAATGACTGATAAGGAAAAACTTTTGCAGGAAAAATATTTGGAGTTTCAGTTGCTTGAGCGTCAGATTAAGCAGGTTCAGGCGCATCTTGAACAGCTTGAACAGCAGATGACTGAAATGGTTGTTTTGCAGCATAATCTTGGTGAGATGAAGGATGTTGTTGTTGGTAAGGAATTGTTTGTTCCTTTGGGTTCTGGTGTTTTTGTTAATGCTTCTTTGAAGGACAATAAGGAAGTTCTTGTTAATGTTGGTGCAGGTGTTGTTGTGAAAAAGTCTTGTGATGATGCAGTTGTTATTCTTGCACAGCATATTGGTGAGTTGCGTTCTGCTCAGGAAGAGCGTGCTCATTTGTTGGATGAGTTGTCGCATCGTGCTGGAAGCATTGAGCAGGAGCTTGCAGGGCTTGTTGAGGGTGCTTGATTATGTTTGGTTTTCTTAAGGATAAGCTGAAGTCTGCAATTTCTATTTTTTCAAAAAAGGTTGATGAGGAAGCTAAGGATGTTGAAGTTTTTGAAGAGGATAAAAAAGAAAAATTAAAAGAAGAAGTTAGTGAAAAACCAAAAAAGGAAGTTAAGAAACTAAAGAAAGAAGAGAAAAAGCCAGAGAAAAAATCTGAGAAAAAGCCTGAAAAGAAAGAAGAAAAGCAAAAGTCTAAAAATAAAGTTGAGAAAAAGCCTGAAAAGAAAGAAGAAAAACCAAAAAAGGTTGAAAAAAAAGAGGAATCAAAACCTGTTGAGATAAAGGAAGAAACTTTTGTTGAAGAAAAAATTTCTGAAGTTGAGAAGGATGTTGTTCTTGAAAAGGGTTTTTTTGCGCGCTGGAAGGAAAAAATTGTCGGTCCTGCTGAGGAAGTCGTTGTTCAAGAAGAGAAAAAAGAAGTGGTTGTTGAAGAACCGAAAAAAGAAATTGTTGAGGAAAAACCTGTTGAAGTTGTTGTTGAAGAAAAAAAAGGTTTTTTTGCTTCTTTGAAAGAAAAAGTCACTACTAAAAGGATTTCTTCTGAACAGTTTGATGAATTGTTTTGGGAGCTTGAGCTTGCTTTGTTGGAGAATAATGTTGCTGTCGAGGTTATTGAAAAAATAAAGCTTGACTTGAAGACTTCTTTGGTTGACAGGCCTTTGCCTCGTTCTAAAATTCAGGATGAAATTGTCAGTGTTTTGAAAAATTCTGTTTCTTCTTTGTTTGATTTTCCTTCGTTTGACTTAATTCTTAAGTCTAAAGAGCACAGGCCTTTTGTTGTTTGTTTGGTTGGCGTGAATGGTTCTGGTAAGACTACTTCGATTGCTAAGCTTGCTCATTATCTTGAAAAAAAGCATGTTTCGTGCGTGATTGCTGCTGCTGATACGTTTCGTGCTGCTGCTATTGACCAGCTTCAGTTGCATGCAGATAAACTTGGCATTAAATTGATTAAGCAGGATTATGGTTCTGATGCTGCTGCTGTTGCTTTTGATGCGATTAAGCATGCCGAAGCTAAAAAGAAAGATGTTGTGCTTATTGATACTGCTGGTCGTTTGCACAGTAATGTGAACTTGATGGATGAAATGAAGAAAATTGTGCGTGTTGCAAAGCCGCATCTTAAAATTTTCATAGGTGAAAGCATTACTGGCAATGATTGTGTTGAGCAGGCGAGATTATTTGATGAAGCAATTGGCATTGATGGCATTATTTTGTCAAAGGCAGATATTGATGAAAAAGGTGGTGCTGCTTTGTCTGTTAGTTATGTTACAAAAAAACCAATTTTGTATCTTGGCACTGGTCAGGAGTATGATGATTTGGAATTGTTTGATAAGGATAAGATGATGAAGCGTTTGGGGTTGTGAAAGTCGCGGAAGGTTTAAATATGCTCGTTATTTTCTTGAGATTATGCCAGAAACAGTCAGTATGCAGAAAATTTTTAGTGAACTGAAAGATTTGAAAAAAGAAGTTGTTTTTATCAAGAAACACATGTTTGATCCAGACACAATAATGACAATTGATGAAGCGAAGCGTTTTGAAGCAAGTTTGAAGGAACTTAAAGAGGGGAAAACAACACCGCTTTTGGAATTGAAGAAAGAATTAGGTTTGTGAGAATGTTTGCGATAGAGTTTTCTTCGCAGGCAAAGCATTTTCTCAAAAAATGTGATAAAGAATTGACGTTAAGAATTATTGAGCGTATAGAAAGACTTGCTCAAGACCCTTTTCCTTCAGATATCAAACGAGTTGTTAACAGGAAAGAAAAAGTTTTCAGAGTTCGTGTTGGTGATTATAGAGTTCAGTATTCTGTTATTTATGAACAGAATTTGATTTTTATTTCTGATGTTGACAAGCGTCCGCGTGCTTATTAGTCTTGAAAACTAATTTGCCCATCATAATAAACTCCTTTGTGTAGTGGCACTGGTCTCCATGTATCGATTACTAATTCTGCTTTTAACCACTCAGCTAATTCGTGTGGATTGCCGATTGTTGCTGACAATCCAATAAATTGTGCTTTTGGAATTATTTGTTTTAGCAGTGTTATCAAAACTTCTAATGTTGGTCCTCTGCTGACATCGTTTAACAAGTGTATTTCGTCGATGATTACAACCCCTATCTCGTTTAACCATTGTGTTTTGTGTCGTGTTATGCTGTCTAATTTTTCTGCTGTGCAGATGATGAAGTTGTAATTTCCTAATTTTGTTTCACTGCTGTCCATGTCCCCGATTGATAGTGCTATCTTAAACAAATGTGAATATTTTCTTTTGAATTCTTTTGCTTTTTCGTTTGCCAATGCTACTAATGGTACAATATACACTGCTTTTTTTCCTTGTTTGATTATTGTTTTTGTTGCTGCGAATTCTGCTACGATTGTTTTTCCGCTTGCTGTTGGCGTGCAGACAAGTAAATTCTTTCCTTCCAACAATCCTGCGTTTATTGCTTTTTCTTGTGATGGTCTTAATTCTGTTATGTTTTCTTTTGTTAAAACATCAATGATTTGTGTTGGAAGTTTTGTTTTTAATTCATTTAATTGCATTGTTCTTTTTTTTTGTGTGTAGAATATAAATGTTGTCATCGATAACTTTGTTTAGCACATTACATAACGCAGTTATCTATACATTTGTTTGTAAATATTCTTTCTGTGTCCTATTTTCACAATTATCAGTTTATGTTCATTTGTGTTTGTGCGGATGATTGCGCGGTAATCTCCTATTCTAAGTTTCCAGAATGTTAGTCCTTGTAGTCGTTCTATATAGTGGTGTGGGTTTTCTTTTATTGTCCAAAGCTTGTTTATGATGATTTTTGTTGTTGGTTTGTCTAATTTTTTGAGGTCATTTTCTGCTTCTTGTGTTATCTCGATTGAGAACACTTTACTCCTCTAGTTTTATTCCGAATTTTTTTGCTACGTCTTGGATTGGTGTTGTTCGTCCTTCTTTTATGTCTCGTATTCCGCGTAGAATTCCTTCAAATGCAAAGTCTGATAGTTCACCTTCTTCAACTTCATCTATTAATTTATTCACTATTTCATTGTAGCTTTCTTTTTCGTGTTCTTTGAAATACTTGAGTCTTTCAAGTGTTTTTTTTTCTATTTGGATTGTTGTTTGCACATTATATTATTACTATAGTAACTATATAAATGTTGTTGTTCTTAAGAACTGAACCAACTTTTTATTGTTGATATAAATCCTTGTTTTTCGAATAGAACTTGCAGTTGGACGTATTTGCCTAATTGAATTGTGTCATTGTTTTCGAGTTTTGTTCCTCTGCTGGTGAGTTTTGTTGGTTTTTGTCCTTCTCTGAGAAGTAGTGTTCCTTGTTTGCTTGTCAAGTCTCTTATTTTTATTTCTCCATTTTCTTCAAATATTTCTGCGTGTGTGCGTGAGACGTCTCTGAATGCAGAGCTTGTTATGACATTTGCTGCGTCTTCTTTTCTGCCTATTACGATAGGTAATTGTTTTACTTCACGTGTTGTTTGGGTGATTTCGCGCACAAAATTCTTGACATTTGGTTGTTCTGATAGGTCTTTTGCCTGTTGTTTCCATTGTTCTCCAAGATTTCTCAAACTTGGTATGTGAAATCCTCCTTCTTTTATGGTTATTAGGAATGGTTTCATGTTTTAAATTTTTTATTATCTTGTATTTAATACTTTCTTTCTGGTGAAACGCGATAATATAGTTCTGCCAGTCCGTCGCATTTGCACCATACGTTTCCGTACTCATCTGTTAGTACGTTGCCATCATCTCCAATGACTGGGTGTGCGTCTGCAATTGGTCTTGAACATTGTACTGCTTTGCATGGGTTGTGTGTTCTTATTAAATCGTGTTTTTGTTGTACTTGTTCTTTGTATAATGGTTGGTATGGCACGCTTCGTAATAATTGTCCTCCGCCTAATGAACCGGTTACTGATTCTTCTTTTGCAAATGGAAATACTAATGCCATCGCGCCTAATAATGATATGAGTGCAAATGCAGTGACTGCTTTGTTCATCTGAGTCCCTCTCTGTTGAATGCGCTTGATGCGTATTCGCATTGTGCTCTTACGTCTCTGTAGCATTGGTTTCTGCAGTTTTTGTTGGGGTAGTCGTATGCGTCTCCGTAGCTTGTTGTTCTTTCTGTTCCGTAGAGGTTTTCACATTCTACTTTGCCTATCATTTCGCAGTCTTTCATTTTTAGTTGTATTGGTGCTTCGATGTATTTGCATCCTTCGATTGCTAAAAATCTTTCTCGTGATAATTGTGGTTCTCCAAGTGCTTGTCCTGTGAATGTTGTGCTTTCGAATGCAAGTATGATGCTGGCTAGTGCGAGGAATGCAAATATGCTTAGGCTTATTGACAGTGTTTGGTTGTTCATTAGTATCGTCTTGGTGTTTTTGGTCTTGTTATGAATGTTCTGCTGTCTGTGCATTTGCATAGTGTGTTGCCTGTTGTTGGGAATTCTGTTATTTTTGTTGCTGTATCGTCAGTTCCAACAAATGTTGCTGTTTGTCCTGGTCCGCAGGGTACGTCTGCGCAGGGATTGAAGTCAGTTATTAGTGGTGCTTGGCTTCTTTGTAAGTCAATAAATGCTACGTTTGCCTGTAGTTCTTGGCTTGTTTTGAACATTAGTACAAGTCCTGTGATTGTGAAGAATGCCAAGATTCCTAATTGAATGTTTTTTTGCATTTTAATAGTTTCTTACTCTTGCTACTTCGTATGTTGGCTGGCTTTCATTTGGGCATTTGCAGCGCATGTTTCCTGTGAAGGGGTCTACACCAAAACTTTGTGCTTCTGTTACCAACGGGCTTCCTGCTACTTCGCATCTTATTAGTCTGCATGGGTTTTTTTCATAAACAAGATTAGCGTGGATTGCATTGTCAGCAAGTAGTGAAATTACAAGTATTGATGCTATTGCTACAATGCCTGTGAGTAAAAGACTGCTGTCGATAAGTGTGTTTTCTTTCGCCTTTGCAGTGTTTTTCTTAACTTTGTTCAGATCGGATTTATTCGTAGCCATAGTATGCGCCTCCGTAGTATGGTTGTGTGATTCTTATCCAGTGTGTTTTTGTTTTGTCGTATGAAAGTGGTTTGTTTTCTTTCCATTTTGTCACGTCTTCTGGACAGATGCATTTTGCAATGTTTCCAATGGGTTGTCCTGCTTTCCACCCTGTTTGTTCAACAAATATTGCAGGGCCTGTTTTGCATGTTGTTACTGTTGCGCATGCTTCTTCTGGTGTTAGTTGTACGTGTCCTCCTGCGTAGACGAAATTTCCTGTTGCTGCCATTTCTGTTATTAGAAACAATGTTGTTAGCCCTAACAGTGCTATGAAGCCGAGTCCTAACAGTTCTTTTGTCTGCTTATTCACCTTTTTTTTCACAGTATACATTATTGTATACTTGTAGTATAAAAACCTTTCGACTGATAGAATGTTTTATATAAGTGAAAACTGTGCTTTGTTGTAAAAGGGGTGTATGGAACAGTGGGTGAGCTTAGAAAGGATTATTTTTTAGAGCGTTGGGTTGTTTTTTCTACTGGTCGTGGCAAGCGTCCGCGCCAGTTTGCAGAACAGCCTGTTCAGTCAGAAGTTAGCCAGTGTTTTTTTTGTCCTAACAATGAGTCTTTAACGCCTCCTGAGATTGGTCGTCGTGGTGATGCTAAAAAATGGTTTATGAGGTGGTTTGAGAACAAGTTTCCTGCTCTTGTTCAGGATGGTTCTGCTGTCATTAAAACTGACAATCGTTTTTACACTTTTTCTTCGAATTTTGGTTATCATGAGGTTGTTGTTGAGACGTCCGAGCATTCTAAGCAGTTGTCTGATTTGAGTGTGAGAGAAATTTCTGAATTATTTTCTGTTTTTAAGGACAGAATTCGTGACTTGAGCAGTAAGGAAAATGTTGCGTATGTTTCTGTTATTAAGAATCATGGTCCTTCTGCTGGCACGTCTATTGTGCATTCTCATTCTCAGATTTTTGCAGCATCGATTATTCCGTCTCTTGTAATGGAAAAGGTTTTGGCTGTCAGAAAGTTTGTTGGCTGTCCTTACTGCGATATTATTGGTTCTGAAAAAGATAGTGCTCGTCGTTGTTTTGAAAATGATGAGTGGATTGCGTTTGCTCCTTATGCGTCGAGGTTTAATTATGAGGTTTGGTTGTTTCCTAAAGAGCATGTTAAAACTCTTGCTGAGCTTTCTTCATTTGACAGTCTTGCTGATGTTTTGAAAAAAGTGCTTGTTAGATTAAAAGAGCTTGGCTGTTCGTATAATTTTTGTTTGACATACGCGCCCGCAGGTCATGACTTGCACTTGCATCTTGAAGTGTTGCCGCGCATTGCCGTGTGGGGTGGTCTTGAGGTTGGCACAAATTGTGTGATTAATTCTGTTATGCCTGAGGATGCTGCTATTTTTTATCGTGGTGATGCTGATGGTTAAATCATTTGAAAAAAATATTGATGATGGCAGTGTGAAGTTTTTGTTGACTAATCGTCATGGTGCGTATGCTTTGTTTGGCCACCAGTCCATGTCGCGTTATGAGGGTTTGTTTTTTAGGATGAATGGAAAGCTGGTTAAGCTGATTGAGTCTTTGGTTTTTTCTGAGCACGTCAGCGCAATTACTAATCATTTGAGCAGTGTTTCTTTGAAGCGCAGTGAGCTTGTTCAGTCTTTGTTTATGCCGTTGTATCGTGATGCGCTTGTTGTTGAAATGAGTGTTGTTGCAGAGTTTGATTTGGTGCTTGATGTTAAGCTTGTTGATGACCATCGCGTGTGGGGGCGTAATTATGAGCTTATGAAAGATGACCACACTATTATTGTTGCGTTTTCGAAAAAAACAGATAGTCATGATGATAATTCTGTTTTTGGCGAGGAGTTTGATGTTTTTCTTGCTGTTTATGCTCCTGATTTGGAGTTTTTACCGTTGCAGCATTGGGAGGAGCATCATTATTGTGATGATGAGGCGCGTCATTCTATGCCTTTTTCCCGCTGGGTTTTTAAGGCGTGCAAAATTCGTGCAAAGGATGTTGTTTTTGCTTGGGGTTTGTCCAAGAATGATGCTGTTTCCGAGGCTAAAGAAGTTTTTGATGCTCGTGACCGTTTGCGCCGCGAGCGTCAGAATCACGTGCATGAATTAATTAATTCTTGTCCTAAAATAAAGAATGAGGAAGTTTTGCTTGCTTACCAGTGTGCTGTTAATGCATTGGATTGTTTGATTGTTAATGAGGAGTTTCTTGAAGCAGGTTTGCCTTGGTTTTATCAGCATTGGGCTCGTGATGAAATTATTTCTTCAAAATCTTTTTTACTGCAGAAAAATTTTGGTTTTATGAAAAAATTGTTGTTGTCGCATTTTCCTAAAATAACTAAAGAAGGTTTGTTGCCTAATATGGTTGATCGTGATGCTTCTTTGCTATCGAGTGATGCTGTTGGATGGCTTGCGTTTCGTTGTAAAGAACTTTTGGATGTTGCTTCTAAAAAGCGTTCTGTTGAGCTTGTTTCACGTAGTGAAAGACAGCAGATTTCTGATGGTTTGAAGCTTACTTTGTCTAATTTATTTGAGCATCGTTTGAAGGATGGATTGATTGAGTCCAGACAGAACGAGACTTGGATGGATACTGAGTTTGGCGGTGATTCAAGAGTTGGTTTTCCTGTTGAAGTGCAGGCATTAACTCTTGCTCTTGCTTCTGTTGTTAAACGTTTGGCTGGAAAGTCTGACAGGCGTGCTGTTGAATTGTTTTCTTCTGTTAGAAAAAAGTTTTTTAAGAACAAAGTTTTGTTTGACATGTCTGATCATAAAGGGATTCGCCCTAATGTTTTTATTGCCGCTTATGTTTTTCCTGAATTGTTGTCGAAGAAGGAGTGGGATGATTGTTTTGAAATAATCTTGCCTAAATTGTGGCTTGGCTGGGGTGGTTTGTCCAGCATTGATAAAAAGCATCCTTTATTTACAGACCATTATACTGGCGAGGATAACAAGAGTTATCATCGTGGTGACAGCTGGTTGTGGCTGAACAATCTTGCCGCGATTGTTTTGCATCGCTTGAATCACAGAAAGTTCGAAAAATACATAATGAAAATTCTTGAGGCAAGTGCTTCTGAGATTTTGTATAAAGGTGCTACTGGTTTTGCTGCTGAATTGAGTTCTGCTAAAGAATTGTCCAGTAAGGGTTGTTTGGCTCAGGCGTGGAGCAATGCTTTGTTTGTTGAACTGGTGCATGAGCTTGTTGATAGTAAGAAGTTATGATGTGAAGATTTATATACTTGTAGATACTCGTATATCTAATGAAAGATATCTTGATAGATAATAAGCCTGTTTGGATATCTTCTCATGCAATTAAGCAAGCAGAAGAGCGGGGCATTGCTTTTCCTGACAGGGTTTATGGTGTGTTAAAAACAGGAAAAATAGTGCGTTTTGGCAAGAACTTAATCAAGGTTGTTAAGAAATCAAGCAAAGGCTCAATTGTTTGCATTGGCGTGGATAATGGTAATAATATTGTTATAAAAACTATTGAGCGGGGAAACTAAAATGAAATGTCCAATTTGTAAAGGAAATATGGTTGTAACTAAGGATGTTATGCCTAAGGAGAAAGTAGTTTTTGAAGCTTACAAATGTGAAAAATGTGGTGAAGAGCTTATGAACATGCAGCAGTTGAAATCTCTTGCTGATAAGTATATGGAGCTTCGCAAGGCAAAGGATGTTAGTTTTGCCAAATGGGGCAATAGTCTTGCTGTGCGCATTCCAAAAGACATTGTTGGAGAGCTTGGGATTAAGGAAGGTACTCATGCACTTGTGACTCGTGAGAAAGAATCAATTAAGATTGTTCCGAGTTAATTTTTGCCATGCACTTCTATTATTGTGTCGCCTATTGCATTGATTGAATAAAATATTGCTATGTATGGTTTTCTTTCTTGTAGCAAGTATTTTTTCTTTTGTGTTCTTTCACTTAACGGTGCATTGGCTATGTCGTATTCAAGTGTTGAGTGTTTGTGGTGGTTTTTTGTTAGTACTCCTTGTGCGAATGGTTTTTGTGGTGTGTGATTTAGTATTGGTTGTAGCAGGTCGAATAAGTATCCTGGTGAGTGGTATTCTTCAAAGTCTGCTGTTAGTTTTACTGTTATGTATTTTGCTGTTTGTGCTTCGTTTATTTTTGTGTTTATTCCTGCAAAATTCTGTGCAGTGCATTCTATCTGTTGCAGTTCAAGATTGTTTCTTGGTTTTGCTTCCGCCAAAAATGTTTGTATTAATATTATTTGTTCTACGCTTACGCCTTGCCGCAATAGTTCTTGTTCGTTGAATGCGCTCATGCGCATGAATATTATTGGTTGGTTTATTAATGTTTGTTGAGATTTTCGCGGTTTGGAAATATCGACAATTCTGTTGATTAGAGCACATTGAATAGAATTATCTATAGCAAAAAAAGAACCAAAACAGTAAGTTTTATATATTAACTAAGAGTTAACAGTTATTAACAAGATGGAAACAGTGAAGAAAGTCATGCTGGTGTTATTGAAAGATTTTTCTCTGAGACACACTATAACTTCTCTTGCAAGAGAGCTAAAAATAAGTCGTGTTGGAATGTGGAAAATAGTAAAAAGATTAGAATCTGATAAATACATTTTAATAGAGGGAGTTGGGTGCGGGAAAACTAGCACAGCTATCATTAAGATAAATTGGGATAATCTGCTTGTAGAGAAAGCTCTTTCTTTTTATTTAACAGAAGAATCAATCAAACAAAGAAGATGGAGAGTGAATTTTGCAGAGTTGGAAAAAGAAGTAGTTTTTCTAATTTTGTATGGGGGCATACTGACGTCTGTTCAGCAAGCTAATGATATTGATATTATAGGAATAGCTAAAAAGAATAAATTTGTAAGAATTCAAAAAGTTATTGATAAAATTCAAAAGATGGAGACTAAAAGAATTCATGCTATTAATTTTGTATCGTCTGAATTTAGAAAAGAACTTCAGAATAATAATAAAGCTTTTATAGATGCAATTAAAAAAGGGATTATTTTATTTGGGCAGGAAAATTTTATCAACTTTATGAAAAATGGATGAAACAAAAAATTGTTTTGTAAGCGCTAAGAATGCTGAAGAGAAGATGCGCGTTATGGTGCTTCTGTGCATAGTGAAGAAATTATGCAGAAATATAACTTTATGATGGGGGTATGTAAAAGATGCATTTCTCAGGCCGAAGATATAGTTTTTTCTGATAAGCAATTCAAAGTGCCGGAAGAATTACTCAATTCCTAAGTCTTTTTCTGACTTCTTCTCCTTCACTATGAATATCCTCATCAGTGATTTTTCTCGTTCTTTTTTTTCCTGCGCCATACGCTTGTTCGAGTCTTAATAATGTTTTTTGCTTTTATAAATACCAACATTTATAAGTATGTTACTATTAATAATAACATATGTTATCAAATATAATAACAAAAATAAACCAGAGAATTTTAAAGATTCTTTTAGATGAGAAAGCCAGTCTTAGTGAAATTGCTAGGAAAAGCAGTACAACAAAAGCGAATGTTTTTCGTTGTTTAAAAAATTTAGAGAAAGAGGATTTTGTTAGGAAAGAAGTTAAGGGAAGAACGCACATCTACAAGTTTAATTTTCTGCATCCTGCGGCAAGAGAATTGAACCTGTTATTTATTTCGGAGAGAAAAAAAGAGTATGTTCAAAAAATGAATGGTTTGCCTGAACTCTTGCATTTATTATTCAAGAACATGTTTAAGGAGAATTATCAGGGTTGTATTTTCTTTGGTTCTAGTTTGGAAGGAAAATATAATGATATTGATGTTTTTGTGGTGCTTGAAGACACTAAAGGTGGTGTTTTGAGAAAGGAGGTGAAAAAAATAAATGAAAAAATTTCTTTGGTGTTGGGAAATAAGAATGAATTAGAGAAAGGTGTTGGAGAGGAAGATATGCTTTACAAGAACATTGTGAAAGGAATTCCTTTTGGTTGTGAAGAATTGGTTATAGAATTAAGGCAGCGGCAAGAGTTTTTAAGACGAAAAGATATTACAGAAAGGTTTGTTTTAGGTTATCGTGAAATAATAAGTTGTTTGGAATTTGATGAGAGAGAATACGTTAAAAGACATTTGAATAAAGGAGTAATGGATGTCATGTATGCCACACTTAATTATCTTGATTTTTTTCCCGAAAATGATAACGAAGCAAACGAAATGTTTAAAAAACAGTTTGGTTTTGTTTTTTCTCACGAAGTGAATGAAGCCAAAAGACAGGCTGAAAGAATTGGAAGAAGGTTTTTATGAGAGAAGCGGATATTAAAAAGGAATTGGAGTTAGGAATCAGAGCTTTCTTGGAAGCAGAAGAAAGGAGTCGCACGGAAGCTGTTGACGATTTTGCAGAGATGCGGATTTTAGAGTCATCATTTAATCGTCTTTTTTTATCTGTTGAACATTTGTGTAATGCATTGATTTTGCTGGAGACTGGTAATTTTAGTCCGAAGCATTTTGGTGACATTCAAATCCTCAAAAATTTTCCACAAGTCTGTGACTGGTGGTCGGAAGACCGATCATAGTTTTGTCAGTGAAAAATTTTTGGGACTAAAAGAAAATCGACCCGAGCCCGAAGGGCGAGAATCCGACCAGTCTCTGACTGGTCGTGGTCGATTTTCTTTTTAGAGTTTAAGGAATTGAAGCAGAAGTACAAGACTGATTTTCAGGGAGTTTATGAAGAAACGTATACGTTTAGAGCTTATGGAGATTATAGGAAATTTCCCGAAACTGACAAAAAATTTGACAGAGAACATCTTAAGAAAGCGGTAGTTAGAGTGCAGGATACTATGAACAAGATATTAGGGATAATTAATCAAAAGATAAACATTAGCGAGTTGATGAGAAAAAGCATGAATGCATGATTTTTGGGTTTTAAGGTTTGTTAGCAACTGTTCATGCAAGTGTCTGTTGTTGTGTTGTGCAGGCATTAACTCTTGCTCTTGCTTCTGTTGTCAAGCGTTTGACTGGAAAGTCTGACAAGCGTTTTGCTGAATGCTCTTGCCGCTATTGTTTTACATCGCTTGAATCACAAAAAGTTTGAAAAATATGTCATGAAAATTGTTGAGGCAAGTGCTTCTGAGATTTTGTATAAGGGTGCGACTGGTTTTGCTTCTGAATTGAGTTCTGCTAAAGAATTGTCCAGTAAGAGTTGTTTGGCTTAGGCGTGGAGCAATGCTTTGTTTGTTGAACTGGTGCATGAGCTTGTTGATAGTAA
>CAYPAC010000011.1:6606-14489 GCA_964408615.1 uncultured Methanosarcinales archaeon | reverse complement strand
AGAAACTATGCGAAACAATTAGCAAAAGCAGGAATAGATGAAATAGCAATGTTCATCATGACACCAATACCTGGCTCGGAAACAACAGAAGATGTAAAAGGGTACACAAAACTTGAACAATTAACATTCTCCCCATCATGGAGACAGGATTATAAAAAACTCAACAAATTCAGGTGGGGCACTTATATCAGATATCTTTTTTGGAAAGCAAGATATCACCCAATTAAACTGTTAAAACAGCCATACAACATACTCACCAGAAGATTTAAAACAAAAATGGAAATGACAGCTTACAGAGCAATAAAAGTGTGGGGACTCAGCAAAAAATGACAACACAACAACAAACAGTTATTTTAGGGGCAGGAATAACAGGACTGTGGTGTGCAAAACAACTCTCAAAAAACAAGCCCGTAACAATTATAGAAAAACGAAACCATCTTGGCGGACTTGCGACGAGCTTTAATTACAAAGGATTCACACTCGACATAGGGCCGCACAAAATTTATTCCATAATCCCTGGAATAATGCAAGAATACAAAAACATCCTTGGAGACGACTGCTTAATTGTAGAGAAAAAAAACAGCATACGACTGCGAGGACATTATTACTCATTTCCAATAAAATCACTGCAATTCATCAAACAATTCAATCCATTACTTGGAATAAGCTGCGGACTCAGTTATGCAAAAACATTAGCAACAAAAAAAACAAAGAACCACATCATAAGTTATGAAGATTACTTCCTAAACGGGTTTGGCAAAGCAGCATATGAGCTAATCTTCAGGGATATAGCACAAAAAGTATGGGGAAATCCAAAAACATTATCCGCAGACTTGGCAGAAAGAAGAGTGTCAGTGCCAAGCATAACCAGACTCATTGGAAACATGCTCACAAAAAAAGCAAACCCAGAAATAAGCGCATCACAATTTTATTATCCAAAAAAAGGACTTGGAATGCTTATTGACAGAATACAACAACAACTAAAAGACAACAACACAAAAATACACACAGAAACAACCCCAACAAGCCTCACTGTGAAAAACAAAAAGATAGCATCAATAAACTTCAAGAAAAAAAATGAAGAACAAACAATCACACCAGACACTGTTATTTCAACAATACATTTAATTGACCTCATAAATTTAATAAAACCCGTGCCACCTCAAACGGTAATTGAAGCTGTTAAAAATCTGCGTTACAGATCTTTAATTATTGTTTATCTGATAATAAAAAAACAAAAAGTAATGGACGACCAATGGAAATTCTTCCCTGAAAAAGAATTTATTTTCACAAGAGTGGCAGAGTTAAAGAATTTTAGTGCGAAAATTGCGCCACCGGACAAGACAGTATTAACTGCAGAAGTTGGCTGTGAATTTGAAGACAGAACATTCAAACTCACAGACAAAGAAATATACGAAAAAGTAATTGCTGATTTGGAAAAAGGCGACATCATAAAACATGATGAGGTCGAAGAATATTTCACCGTGAGAATAAACAGGTGCTACCCTGTATACGATATATCTTACAAAGAGAGATTAATGACTGTACTAACTTATCTTGACAATATTGAAAATTTATACATGCTTGGGAGACAAGGGCTGTTCAATTACAACAACACAGACCACTCAATCGACATGGCAAACAAACTCGCAGAACACATTCTACAAAATAAAACAAAAAGTGAATGGCAAAAAACAAGAAAAACATTTGATGAATACAGAATTGTGGATTAAGAATGAGAATAAACAAAGAAAAAACAATTGAAACAATCTTTCTTTTAATATTTATTGGAACCATGCTGTGGATAGGACTGGCAGACAGCTGGGGACACAAAATACAACACGATTTTCCATACAGTTATTTAGCAAGCGACACATTCCAACACCAAACAAGAGCGCAATGGATAAAAGACACGGGAAATTACCGCTACGAAGCACCATACTATTCTGCGGGCCTAACAGACATTGTTGGGTTTTATCCGCCCATATTAAGTCATTTAAGCGTGTTATTTTCCCATATTTCAGGACTTGAAGTTTACGACACAATTCTTTTTTTAACAATTATTTTCGGCATAACAGGAATGCTGGTTTTTTATTTTATCTTCAGAACATGGAACATACACATAGCAATTCTTTCTTTACCAGTAATGACTTACATTTTTACGATACGAGAAGCAAGGTTAGCGTTTTTTTGGGGACACTGGTCTGCATTATTGGGAGATTTTTTTTTTGTATCATTAGCATGGATGTTATTAAATCTGGAAAAAAAATATAGCACGTTATTCTTAAGCTTACTATTATCCGGCACAATTTTTGGGCACACTGCTGCAACAGTATTTTCACTATTATTTGTAATCATTTTTTTATTAACATCATTCCTAACTAAAAATGTTTATTCAAAATATTGGAAAAAAATACTCATAGCAATACTATTAACTTTAATCACGAGCACTTATTTTTTAATACTCTTCAAACAAAGCTGGATGATTATTTATCCTTTCACATTCACAATAGAAACAGACTGGGCATCAGGCGGGGGATTTGTACAATTAAAACATTTTGGAAATACAACTTTAGCAATAATTTCTCTTGGATTAATTATTATGCTACTTTCAAAAACAATAAAACCAAATGATAATAACAAATGCAATTTTTTTCACAAAATGTTGTCTTTATTCGCAATTTTTGCAGGATTAACTAATTATGTTGGATTTAACCTGCGCGCATTTAATTTCAGATTTTACTGGCCAATAACACTCTCGTCATTATTTGGAATTTGTGTGTATAATATCATCAAATTTATGTCTAAAACAACAAAAGTATTGACAACAACAATCTTAAGTTTAATAATAGTCACATTACTGATCCATCTCAACTACCAACGTACAGGCCCAATTGAGGGCATAATGAATCCATACACTTGGCAAACACTCAACTGGATAAAAGACAACACACCTACGGATTCACAACCCTTCTTTTTTTACGGCGACCCGTACGACCAAGACGGAAATCTTGGTAACACACACCGCATTATTGCACGCGCTGAAATAGCAGAACTTATAAAAACATTAGAAAAAAGAACACTTGAAAGAAACTACCCAATAAAAGGACTTATAGAAGCAGGAGCTGGGCTGCCATACAAAAAAGGAATTTTTACCTATGGTTTACGAACAATAGAAAATAATATTAGTCAAACAAGAATCGAAGATTTGTGCAATTATGACTACTACATTTTTGACAAAATAGGAAGAATTCAACCACTAACACAACTAAATTATTTGGTGGCAAACACATTTGTACAACATAATTTCACATTAGTTTTTGAAAATGCATTAAACATCGTATTAAAAAATAACAACAAAGGAGGAAAATGCCTTGGAACAAACGACAAACTCACATTCTAAAAAAACAGAACTGGGCACGCTCATAATTATTTTTATACTAATACTCACACTCTTCAAAATTGTTTTTTATGAAGAAAAAATAACAACTGTAATTCAAACAACTGCAGCATTTTTCTGGCTACTCGTAATCCCAGGATATTTCTTGACCAAAGTTTGGAAAGAACAAAGCATAATAGAAAAATTCGTGATAAGCATACCAATAAGCGCAGCACTTTTAGGCATTACGAGTTATTATCTCGCTTTATGGGGATTATCATTATATATACAATCATTTATTTTACCTCCAATAATTATCAGTTTTAGCATACTCCTCAATAAACTATTTAAACAAACAACATAATCAAAAAAATATGCGAATTTGTTACCTAACTGACTTTTTCGTGCCACACTACCAAGGCGGAGGAGAAAGAAGATATTACGAGATAGCAAAAAGACTCATAAAAAAAGGACACACTGTAGATATTGTTTGCATGAAAATTGCCGGAGCAAAAGACAATGAAAATATTGACGGAATTCCAGTACATCATATCGGGCCAACAATTCAGAAACCACCACAAAGAACACTCAAGGATTTTGCGCAGTTTTTTCTTGCCCAACAAAAATGGCTGAGAACACACAAATATGATATAATAGAAGGACACGGGTTTTCACTTTTCATACTGCCCTTTGTAAAATACATTCTCAAAAAACCAGCCATAGCACTCGTGCACGATGTAAGTTCAAGCGATAATGACCAGTGGTTTGCACGCTCAAAAATTTCAGCAATTGGAGAAAAATTATCAGTTAAGTTGCCATTTACAAAAATACTAACAGTGAGTAATGGCACAAAAAACCAACTTATAAAAAAATACAAAATCAATGAAGAAAAGATAAAAGTAATACACAACGGAGTTGATTTAAAACTCACCGACTCTGTTAAACAACCATCAAAAGAAAAAAACACAATCATCTTTGTAGGCAGACTAATTCCACACAAGCATGTTGACGACCTTCTTCAAGCATTTAGTAAGATTACAAAAAAAATACCAACTGCAAAACTAAAAATCATAGGAACAGGCAGTGAAGAAGAAAAATTAATATCACTTACAAAAAAACTAAGACTCAATAATGTTCGGTTTTTAGGCAATGTCAAAGATTATAAAAACATACTCAAAGAAATAAAAAAATCAAGAGTTCTCGCACTGCCATCAACAAGAGAAGGATTTGGAATTGTATTAGCAGAAGCAAACGCTTGCTATGTGCCTGTTGTTGCATATGAGATTGAAGGCGTGCGCGATGTTGTTCAGTCCGGAGTTAACGGAATACTTGTACCGCCACAAAATACAAAAACACTATCAACTGCACTTATAGAAATACTAACTAACGAACAAACAAGAATCAGTTTCGGAAACAACGGCAGACAACGCGTTGAACAATTATTCACATGGGAAAAAACCACAGACCAAATTGAAAAATTTTATCAAAGCATGATTCAATGATGCATCAGGTTTATAAACAAAGTTCTTAAAATCAACGACGATGAAACAACCAGACCTCTCAATGATAATACCAGTCTACAACGAAGAAAAAAGTATACGACCATTGTACGCACAACTGCGAAACGTGCTTTATACACTACCTCACACATCTGAAATAATATTTGTTGATGATGGCAGCAAAGATGATACTGCTGAGTTTGTACAAGCACTCAACCTGCGCGATAAGAAAGTAAAACTCGTACAACTCAGAAAGCGTTTTGGAAAAGCAACCGCACTTACGGCGGGATTTAGAGAAGCACAAGGAAAAATAATAATAACTATGGACGGCGACCTGCAAGATGACCCTTCAGAAATACCAAGGTTTATCGACAAAATACACCAAGGATATGACTTAGTCAGCGGTTGGAAATACCACAGAAAAGACCCATTATCAAAAACAGTTCCGTCAATAATTTTTAATTCACTGGCACGCGCAATAACTGGTGTCAGAATCCATGATTTTAACTGCGGATACAAAGCATACACCCAACAAACAGCACGAACACTAAACATATACGGAGAAATGCACCGCTACATTCCAGCAATAGCACACAGAAACGGATTCAAAATAGGAGAAATAAAAGTTATGCATCACCCACGCAAACATGGAAAGTCAAAATACGGAACAATGCGAGTTTTCAAAGGATTCATAGACTTGCTCACAGTAGCATACCTTTCAACATACATGGAAAAACCACTGCATCTGTTTGGAATGGTTGGTGGACTTATTTTTTCAACAGGATTTGCAGCAGGACTCTATTTAACATATTTATGGTGGATTGAAGTGACAATCTGGAACAGACCATTACCCATCTTTGCAACATTATTAATGATTGTAGGAATCCAATTTATCTTCACAGGATTCATAGGAGAAATGATTGTGAGCCTCACCAGAGATAAAAACAAAGAAGTTGAAAACAAAATAAAAAGGTAACGCAATATGCATCTTTCTAATAGAACACAAACCATACAAACAATAATCATAATTTTTTTACTTGCTTGGATTGCAATAATTTCACCCCATCTCGCAAGCATCACACCACCAACATCAGATGAGTATACTTTCATTCCTTCAGGATACACCTACTGGAAAACAGGTGACTTTCGCATGAATACAGAACAGCCACCACTCATCAAACTGTTTAATACTATTCCCCTGCTTTTTATGAATGTTAATTTGCCTCTTGAACACACTTCATGGAGCAAAGCGCAATTATTTGGAAGAGATGGGTTTTACCAATATTTCATATTTGAAGCAAACAATGACAAAAAAGAAATTCTATTATTTGCAACAAGAGCAATGAATGTTTTGTTTGCAATCGCGTTAGGAATACTAATACTATGCTGGACAACAGAATTATTTGGAAGATTGGCAGGGACATTTGCGCTTGCAATGTACGCACTCGAACCGACAATCCTTGCGTATTCATCGTTGTTCATGATGGAAATTGGATTTAGTTTTTTTTCAACACTATCACTTTACACATTTTGGAAATTTCTTAACAAACCAACAAAAAAAACATTCATATTAGCTGCAATAGCTCTTGGACTTGTCCAGCTAACAAAACACACAGCAATATTTTTTATAGGTATTTATCTGATAATCATCTTAACATATTTGATTCTTTCAAAGAAAAAATTGAAGGATTATTTATTTTTCATGAAAGCTTTTGCAGGAATGTCCCTCATTACCATTTTAATCATTAATGCAACTTACGGATTTCAAGGAAGCTTTCAAACGATAACGCAAATGTTTGAGAACGATAAAAATATTGACAAAACATTCTACACATCTGAAAAGCTCTACGGAAACAACAAAATAATAACGTTTATAGCAGAACAAATTCCAATACCATTGCCGTATTATTATGTCAAAGGATTAGGATATGTGATTGTCGAAGCAAAATCCGTAAGAACCACATACTTATTCGGCAAAATCTCTGCGGAAGGATTTTGGTACTACTACATTTTATCATGGATTGTAAAAACACCATTGCCACACGTTATTTTCTTTATAGCAGCAATTACAGTATTTTGTAGTCATAAACGAAATCATAAGAAAAACATTTTCTTACTCACACCTGCAATACTTTTCCTAATACTTTTCAGCATCAACAATAAACAAATTGGTATACGACACTTATTACACGTTTACCCACTCTTAATGATATTCACAAGCCAAATTATTTCATACAAAATTTTTCAAAAAAAATTAGGCAAAACAATATTATTAATTGCTCTACTATTTATGGTGAATGAATTATATATCACCCATCCCGACTACATATCTTATGTAAATCAACTAATAGGGCTCAGCAATGCATACAAATATTTTGCAGATACAAATATTGAATTATCACAAAATCTCTATAAAGCAGCAGATTACATAAAACAAAACCCTGAAGTTTATGTATCCTTACCTATGAATGATGTACTGGACAAATACGTACAATTTAAAACAACTATTCAATGCAAGCAAGGACTACTAATAACAAATGCAAATACAGTAAATACGGAACCAGAATTCAAACATTTGCGCTGTAAAAAGCCAATACAACGACTTGGAAGAACATTATTCGTCTACAACATAACAAAATGTTAAAAACACAAAAAAATGGAAACACTGAAATTTCAATAGTCCTGCCAATATTCAACGAAGAAAAAAACATTGCATTGTTGTATTATCGACTCAAAAATGTTCTTAAAGAACTAAACAAAAAACACGAAATTATTTTTGTAGATGATGGCAGCAAAGATAATAGTTTTAGAGAAATGCTAAAACTAAAAAAACAAGATTCATCAATAACAATAATAAAGTTCAGACGCAATTTTGGACAAACGGCAGCACTTGATGCAGGATTCAAACACGCATCAGGCAACCTAATAATAACTATGGATGGAGACCTTCAAAACGACCCTGCAGACATACCTCTTCTGATAAACAGAATAAACCAAGGGCATGA
>CAYPAC010000011.1:1643-6596 GCA_964408615.1 uncultured Methanosarcinales archaeon | reverse complement strand
AGGATGGAGACACAATAGAAAAGACAAACTATCAAAAAAAATATTTTCAACACTCGCACACGTACTAAGAAAACTGATTATTAAAGAAAAAATACATGATTCAGGGTGCATGCTCAAAGCATACAAAAAAGAATGTATGAAAAATATAGACCTTTATGGAGAAATGCACAGATACATCCCTGCACTGCTGTCCCTTCAAGGATTCAAAATAAGCGAAGTAAAAGTACAACATCACAAAAGAAAACATGGAAAAACAAAATACAATGCATTACGGCTTCCGAGAGGCTTCTTTGATTTATTGTTCATAAAATTCTGGAATGACTACTCAACAAGACCAATACACTTTTTTGGCTTCATGGCATTAGGACAATACACACTTTCTTTCATGATATTAATAGAACAAATAATAAAAGCCATCATAATCAATTCACTAACTGCAGGACCATTATTATTGTTATGCGCAATACTAATCATAACAGGGACACTCACATTCCTATTCGGATTCCTCGCGGAAATCATGATACGAACATACTATCGCGACAATAAAAACTACAGCATAGCAAAAATCTACTAAAAATGTGCGGAATAACGGGCATAACAACAAATGACAAACAGCTCATTAAAGATATGAGCAAAAGCATACTACACAGAGGACCAGACCAAAGTGGAATTTATACAGATAAACACGTTTCATTGGGGCATCAAAGACTCAGCATAATTGATTTGTCAGAAAAAGGCAAACAACCAATGAGCAATGAAAATTACACTGTGTGGATAACTTTTAACGGAGAAATCTACAATTATCTTGATTTAAAACCAGAACTTGAACAAAAAGGACACCAATTCAAAAGCGAAACAGATACTGAAGTTATTGTTCATTTGTATGAGGAATATGGAGAACAATGCGTAGAAAAATTATGGGGAGACTTTGCATTCGCAATATACGACGCAAAAAAGAAAAAAATATTTCTGGCACGAGACAGAATAGGAGTCAAACCACTCTATTATCATTACGACAAACAAAGAAAAGAATTCAGCTTTGCATCAGAAATAAAAGCATTGCTTGCAAATAACAATATTAACCGCGAAATAAATCAAAGTGCCTTACGACAATATCTTACGTATCGTTACGTATTCGACAAAAACACCATATTCAATAATATCTACAGAATACTCCCAGGAGAATGCCTAACATTTGACATTAAAACAAACACAACGACAACCAGAAAATACTGGGACGTAAACCCATCAAACAAAACAATTGTAAAAAAACCCGAAGCATATTATAAAAATAAATTTCTTGAGATTTATGAAGATTCTGTAAAAAGACGACTAATGAGCGACGTTCCACTCGGCGTGTACCTGAGTGGCGGCATTGACTCAAGCTCAATAATAACAATGATGCACGCACTGAAACAAAAAAATCCTGCAATAGGAGATATAAAAACATTTTCAATAGGATTTGATGCAGAACAAAGCGAACTACCATACTCAAGAGAAGTTAGTGAGTATTTCAACACAAACCATCATGAATTTATCATAGACGCTCAAGATTCTGTCAAAGAATTACCAAAAATAATCTGGCACTGCGACGAACCATTAGCAGACCCTGCGCTCATACCAAATTATTTCCTGTCACAAGAAGCAAAACAACACGTCACAGTAGTACTAACAGGCGACGGCGGCGATGAAACATTTGCAGGGTACGAACAAGCAAAATTCATGATGCTTGCAAACAAAATAAACAAAATACCCTTTGCAACAACAATTGCAAAAATGGGATTACGAACAACACCAACAAAAAAAAAAAAAAAAATATTCAAATACAGCGAAGGAATAGGAAAACAAGGACGTGAAAGAGCAATAGAATTATTTTCGCACAAAAATAATGAATCAACCAAATACACTGCGATAACAGGATTATTTGACGACAAAGAATTCAATCAACTGACATTGCCCCCATTCTCACTCACCCAATCAGTTACACCACAAATACAACAAGAATATTTTATCAAAAAACAAACAAACTTGCTGAATAAAATACTCTATTTCGAACTAAAAACACTGCTGCCAGAAAATATGCTAATGAAATCAGACAAAATGACGATGACACACGCGATAGAAGCAAGAGTGCCGCTACTCGACCATAGAATAACCGAATTGTCATACCAAATGCCTACAAAATTAAAACTAAACGGCTTGAAAGAAAAATACATTCTCAAAAAATCAATGCAAGACAAACTTCCAGCCAGCATAACACAAAGAAAAAAACAAAGATTCTACGTCCCAATAGACCATTGGATAAGAGATGACTTACAACCAATTATTGATACACTCTTATCAACAAACACACTCAAACAACAAGGATATTTTGATCCGGCATACGTACAGAAAATAATGACAAACTACAAAAAAGCACCATTATTCTACGCAAGACAACTATGGACATTAATAACATTCCAAATATGGCACGCGGAATACATTGACGGAATAAAACCACAAAAAATACTATAAAAATGAACCCAAAAAAAACATACTATCTTCTACTAAGCTGCATAATCCTTCTTGCATTTGCGATAAGACTCCTTGGAATCAACCAGCCATTCAATGAAGATGAACTACACTGGGCATACTCTGCAGAAGTGAGAGACTGGTTTGGGACAATAACTTTCAACACCCCCCTATCAATGTATTTTCTAAATACCTTCACTACAATATTTGGTGTTAGCACAGAAACAATAAGATTATCTTTTGTAATTATCGGAATAATAACTATATTAATCACTACAAAATTTGCGGCAGAAAAATACAACAAAAAAACAGCGATTATTGCAGCATTATTGCTCGCCATAAACCCGCTACACGTGCTGGCGTCTCTCCAAGCAGCATATGAAGGAAGCACACTAACATTATTTTTTATAACAACCCTATTCTTTTTGACAAGAAACAGTAATTTACTAACAGGCACCTCATTTGGAATGGCAGTATTAAGCAAGTTATCAGCACTATTCATTATACCACCAATTATTTTTTTACACTTCTTTTCAAAAAACCACACTGTCTTAAAATCACTTAAAAAAACGTTCATCATTACATTAATAGCGATGATTCCACTAATATTATTTTTTGCATTACCCTCAATATTAACAGACTCTCCTGCACTCGTAAACAGTATTATAAAACTATTAAGCAAACAAACAAATATTTCAAACGGAATTAGTGGAATAGTAATGCAGTATGGACATGCATTTGTGTGGCTTGGGCCTATTTTAACATTCCTGCCAATTCTGGCATTGCGATACAAAACCAAAAACCGCCTACATTTCATCGCGATAATTATAACAGTAATTTTCTATTTTCTGCTTACAATAAATACTGCACCGCCTATTGAAAGATACTGGATGATATTATTACCTTCATTATCAATAATTTCCGCACACATAATTGCCCAAAACATCAAAAAAGAAAAAAAAACAATAATTCTTTTAGTGACAACTTGTACATTAGCTTTTATCATCGCAATCTGCATTAATCTGCCAGACGCAGAAAACGTGCCTTTTTATCCAAAACAGAAATTCATAGACAAAATTTTCTCTCTGGAGTTTAACTGGCTCATCCCCCTTACAGGAAGTTCTGGGCCATTAGGATTTTACATAAATGCGATAAATCCAACAATTTTCACCTTCACTGCATTGTTATTGCTCATGATACTACTTTTTAACACAAAGCACAAAATAACAATACTATTATTATTTTTAGGTATAAGCACAGGATACCAATTATTTTTTGTCCAAGAATACTTACTTTCACTCACACAACCAAATATTCCCCACATAACCCAAAAAACAATAGAATACATAAATACAAACAATCTTCAAGAGCCAATCTATTACTTCAAAAATTACGCACTATTTTACCATTTTGACAAAAAGTATTACGAAAAAAAACAACCGATTACGTTGCCTTCTAAATTCAATTATCTTAACAAATCAGCTTATGACAAAGAAGAACTTAAAAACAAAGTTGCAAAAACAGTTTACCAATCATGGTATCCTGGCTTTGTCTCACTAAGCTTTGTCGACGATGATGAAAACAGAAGCAATATGTTGCTTGAACAATTCAAAAAAAACAGCGGAACAGTGGTCTTCATCGATTTTCCAACCCTTAACAAACAAGGACCGCTGTGGAAAACAATACAACAATGCAATGAAATAAAAAAATTCTCAGATAAAGGAAAAACTGTTGCGTACATTTTTGATTGTGACAAGCTTAAACACGCAAAAGCTTCATCCGCAAAAGAAACAAACGAACAGGCAGTTTAATATTATCTATGAAAGAATATTTCTTCAAATCACCATGCACCCCGCCAACTTGAACTTCAACAGTAGATAACCCACATCTTTGGATTTTGTATAACAACTCAATTGGAAACAAATCACAATGCATAAACAAATTCTTAAACAAAGACTCTTTCACGTTTCTATTAAAAGCATGCACAATACAAAAATAATCTGATTTTTTACCAAAAAAAACAGATGCTACAAAAGAAAACAAATAAACTGCAGATTTTTCTACAAAATTAACAGGTTCAGAACGCTTGCCAAAAACAACATCAACAGAATTTAACTTTAAAAACATCTCCTCAACAGTCTTAAGAGAAAAACCTGTTTTGGCGTCCAAAACTATAATTTTGTCACCAGACGCTTGTGAAACACCCATCTTAACAGCGTAACCAATGCCCTGATTCTGCGCGTAATAAATTAACTTAATTTGAGGATAATTAATTGCAAGTTCGTGCATTCTGCTCAAAGTGCCATCTGTTGAGCCATTATCAACAAGAACAATCTCACAACCATCCTTATTTGCGAATGAATTGACAAGAGACTGAACAAACAACATACCTTCAAACTCATCATTATGAAGCGGAACAACAAAAGATACAGCAGTCATGCA
>CAYPAC010000011.1:0-1633 GCA_964408615.1 uncultured Methanosarcinales archaeon | reverse complement strand
GACGTCGTCGATTATGGCGCCAGTTTGGATGGATTTTAAAATACGTTTAACAATAAAAGTAGGCCTGAAGTAGAACTTTCTGTAAAACAATTTGTAATATTTATGAATCATATCCCAACTAAGATTAGGATGAGTATACAGTTCTTCAGGAGGAACGTAATAATTAAACTTATTCCAGTCAACAGTTTTTAAGTAACCTTTCTTTTTATAATCATTAAAAATAGGCGTGCCAGGCAAAGGACTCATTATACTCATCTTCGCAAAATCAAGATCAAGACTCTTTGCAAACTCAATAGTCTCCTTCATGGTTTCTTCATTCTCATCAGGAAGACCAATCATAAAAAACCCGAACACTTCGAGACCAACGTCCCTTGACCACTTAACTGCCTGACGCGCAACATCTAAGCTCGTCCCTTTACGAATGCCATTCAGCACTTTCTGACTACCGCTCTCCAATCCATAATACACGCGATAACATCCAGCACGCTTCATTTTCTGCAAGATCGTTGGCGTCACGCTGTCAACACGAATTCCTGTAGTAGTAGCCCAGGGAAACTGCAAGCCACGCTCAACAATCAAATCACAAATTTTTTCCACCCTGTCACGATCAGTTGTGAACATATCCTCTGCAATCTGAATCTCCTTAAAGCCGCAGTTAAGCATGTACTCCATCTCATCCACAACACGCTTCGGGCTTTTTGCTCTGAAATTCTGGCCAAAAATATTCTTGTTGCAATAAACGCACCCATACAAGCATCCCCTTGATGTTTCAATCCAGCCAACAGGATTCTTGCGCGCCATCTGCCTTGAGGTCTGATATTTAGGAATATCAAACATATCCCAAGCAGGAAAAGGAAGCTTGTCAAGGTCCTGCAGGAACTGCACTTCCTTCTTTGTCAGCAGTATCCGCTCCCCATTCCTAAACACGATACCAGAAACATTTGACAAATCATCTTCATGATCAAGAATGTCAGCAAAAATAAAATCACCCTCACCAGTAACACCAACATCCAAAAGAGAACTCTTCAAGGTTTCCTCAGGAAATGCAGACACGTGCGGGCCTCCTCCCACACATTTCACAGAAGGATTAAGCTCTTTCACAAGCGTCGCAATACGCATCATCTCATCAACCATTGGCGTGGAAAAACTAATGCCAACATACTCTGGCTTAAATGTACCCATAACATGCTTAAACTGCTCCAACGCTGTTGTGTAATCATCATAAATGTTAAACTCAAAAGCCTGCACATCATGCCCGCGCTCACGCAACGCGCCACCAACTGTTGCAAGAGCAAGCGAAGGAAACTGAGGCACGCTGCTTTTCACCTTAGCATCCTTATAAAAAGACTTATCCCACAATTTAACAAGTAAAACATTCTTCATAACAATCTTGAGGCGTTAAGACTATATAAAGTTTTTGAATCAGTGAGTATTTCCGAACTCGCTTCGCTCGTTCAGGAAATACTTAGAAAACAAAAATGGACACAATGGAACCTTTCTTTGAAGAACCTATGAGGGAAATAGGAGTCAGAGAGTATGCACACCTACGACATATTGCACCCATGACTGCGGCAAAAAGGCTTCGCGCACTCACCCAAGAGCACTTGCTCATGTCCCACAGAGAACGAAACCT
>CAYPAC010000010.1:2446-15011 GCA_964408615.1 uncultured Methanosarcinales archaeon | reverse complement strand
AAAAAAAAAAAAAAGTTGTGCAAGAATTAGGACTACAACATCAAATAAAAGAATACACACTTGAAGAAGCAGAAGAACTTTTTAGAACAGTAGTTAAATTATTGAACAAAACAGACGTTGTCACAATCGGAGTAGCATCTGTAGTTTATGCGGCAGTAGAATTAGCGAAGAAAGATGATGTGACAAAATTATTCTCTGGCATAGGCACAGAAGAAATCTTTGCAGGCTACGACAGACATTCAAAAGCAACAGACAAACACGCAGAATGCTGGCGCGGACTAAAAGCAATGTGGCAACGCGATTTAGTTCGTGATTTAACGCTTATGAAAAAATTAGGATTTCAAGCAATAGCGCCATTTTTAGATGATGATGTAATTAAAACAGCAATGGGAATAGACATTTCACGCAAAATCAACGACGAACAAAAAAAAATAATTTTGCGAGAAATAGCAGAAGAATGCGGATTGCCAACAGAAATCGCGTGGCGAGATAAAAAAGCAGCACAATACGGAAGCTGGATGGATAAGGCAATTGAAAAGATGGCAAAGAAAAACAAATTTGAGACGAAAGGAGAATATTTGAAAAGCTTATTAAAATGAAAAAAGAAACAGAATTTCTTAAACCACAAGAATTTGTGCGACAAGTATTTGTTCCGACAAACTTAACTGATCTTTTACAGATTTTTGAAGAAGAACGCAGAAAAATAGGATTGTCAGAAACAGATATTTCGCTTTTGTTGCCAGAAGATGAACCTTTTGAAGTTGGTTTTATAGGATGCGCGGGCGGTAACCAACAAAAAGGATATTCTGTTTCTTTATGCCCAAATGCAATAGAACTAGACGGCAGATATACAATGCGACAAGTAATCAGGCACGAATTAGCCCATATAAAAAATGGTGATTGCGATAGAAAACTACCGCGTGTTTTAAAATGGATTTACACGATTCTGATTGAAGAACCAAGAGCAAATTGGTATGCATTTAGATAATAATTGCGTGGTGTAGTTATTGTTGTTTTTTTTCAAATTCATCAGTTGAAACTAATAAAGTAGTAAAAACGTACAAATACGTAAAGTTTATAAGTGATATTAGTTCATAACATTTTGGTGATACGCAATATGACTGAAGTTGAAACAGCAAAAATGTCTGAACGAGGACAAATAATCATACCAAAAGATGTGCGGGATTATGTGAGGGCGAGTGACAGCACTATTTTCACAGTCATGCCTCTTGATAGAGAAACCATCGTCATGAAGAAACTTGACAAAACTAAACTCATAGAAGAGTTCAGAAACATTCGTAGAAGTGTGCGAGAAAAATTGAGTCCTGCCGATATTAATACAGAGATTAGACACCACAGAGGACAAAAACGCAGTTAGGAGTTCTTTATGATAAAAATAATCAGTCCTGCGGAATTTGTTAGAATTCACTTCAAATGAATCTCAACAACATCGCCATCACATAAAACTTTATCCAAATTCTTAAACTGCTGGCCTTCAAACTTTGCGCTTTTGCCCCAGATTTTTACAAAACGAAATTTTTTAACAAAATCCTTGTGGATATGCATGCATACAGAACGAATAGTTGCACCATTCTTTAAAATTAAAGGAACATCCAAATCAGGCTTTTTATTAATCTCCTTCAAATAAACACGAATAAAATTAAGCCTGTCAAAAATCAAATCCTTCAATTGAGCGATATTAATGTTTTTTTCAGCACTAATAGCTAAGTCAGGTTTAATGTTTTTAATCACAACTGAAGCATCAACAGCAGACAACAAATCAATCTTGCTAACAACAACAACAGCAGGAATGTAACGACGATTTCCAGAAATAACATCAATAAGCTCATCAACATCAATATCTGTACGGATAAGAACATCAGCATTATTAATCCTGAACTCCCGCAAAATAGCCGCAACAGTTTCTTTAGTAATTTTTGTCAAACGAACAGTAGTGCCAATATCAATACCACCACGAACTTTTTTCGAAATCTTAACATCAGGAGAAGAACAATTAATACGAATGCCAACATTAAAAACTTCCTTTAAAATTGCACTATGCTGTTCAGGATGTAAAGCATCAACAATAATCAACAATAAATCAGCATTTCTTACCATCGCCAAAACTTCCTTGCCACGACCACGACCTTCAGAAGCACCACTGACAACACCAGGAACATCAAGAATCTGAATTTTTGCTTGTTTATGTTCAAGAACCCCCGGAATAACATCCAAAGTTGTAAAATCATAAGCAGCAATTTTTGATTTTGCATTTGTTAATTTGTTTAACAGGGTGCTTTTGCCAACAGAAGGAAAACCCAGCAAAACAACAGTGGCATCACCACTCTTTTTAATAGAAAAACCAACACCACCAGTCTTTTTAGCAGCAGCAGCTTCCAAACGCTCACGCAATCTGGCAATCTGAGCTTTAATAACACCAAAAGCATGTTCGGTATGCTTATTATACTGCGCATCCCTTAAATGGTCTTCAAGTTCCTTAATACGCTCAGCAGTTCCCATTTAGATGTCAGAAAATGCTCTCGACTAACTCTACCTACCCTCTCGAAATCCAATCAATGCATAATCTGGATTTCGTGAGGTGCTCGATAATCGCTTGTTTATATATCCGATAGCGATTATCGACATTTAGTTCGTAGATAAAGGACGAGCATTTTCTGAGCATGTCAAGAATCCACCTGCTATTAAATCTTATGGTCGTTATCACTTCGCCACCTGCTTCAGCGGGTGGTTCTTGACACGACAAAGAAATGTTTTTTGTTTATAAGTGTTTGTTTCAAACAACTTCAAGCATGTTCTGAATGCCAAACAACTGCGTCCGCGTTTCAGAAGACATTGCAACATCATCAGCAAGAGATTCAAGCTCGTGCAAAGCACGACTTTTTTTCAACGAAAATTCCTCATCACTCTCAAGAATTTTTATAATGCTATTAAGCTTTGTCTTAATATTTTTTGGAAGAGCACCATCTGATTCCAAATCCTTTAACGCACTCAAAACATTATTTAATTCAGCATCTGTCATTTTACTCCTTCTTCAAAGCCTTCAAAACTTCTTCCTGCAACTGCTTGGTTTTGTCCTTAAACTGTTTCTCCTGTTTTTCCAAATTCTTCACGCGAACATCAATTAATTCTTTTTTTTGGTTAAGATCTTTTTCCAATGCAGACTTCTCAGCACTAATCATGATATTACCAACAATCTTAAAAGCAGTTTGAGAAGTCCTCAATTCTTTAAGCGCAGATTCAATCTCCAAAAGCTGAGACTGCATCTGCTGTCTTTGAACTGCAACAGCCTGAACATTCTGCTCAAGCATCTGCAACCGAGCAATGTTCTCCTGAGCATTAACGTTTTGTTTCTCTGCCATCAAACTGCCTTGACTTTCGTCGTCGTACTGCGAGACTTGTACAACATTTTGCTGCCACAATAAGGACAACGCACGCGCTTGCCCATCATGTCCTCAGAAATTTTTTTACCACACAAAAAACAAGTATACTTAACCATCACGCCACCTCTTCAGCAACAACTTCAGCCTTTGCTTCTTCAAGAACTTCTTCAGGAACTTGTTCTTCAATCTTAATTTTTTGCTCAAGGAAATAAGCTTTGCCAGTGAACTTTACACCACAGCGCGAGCATTTGTAAACACCAACAAAAACCAGTTTAGCTTTGGCCTTCTTGCAATAAGGACAAACCTGAGGTTTTTTCTGCTGAATCTCAATCTGCGCACGATTGTACTTAGTAGTTCTGCCATAACGAACGCCAAAACGCTTCACTGGGCCCAAACCAACATCTTTTTGCATTCAGCAAACAAAATAGAGAGTATTTAAAAAGGTAACGCTTTACAAACCTTTTTTTCCCTCAAAAGAACCAGCAACAGTCTGCAAAGTCCACCTGCTGTATTTTGCAAGACGCTCAAGATTATTCTTACCATCATCACCAGTACCAGCATAACTCAAACCAGACTGCATACCAGTAATAAGCCGTGCAATAAAAACAGAAGTGTCACCAGCATAATCAAGCTCGAGAACACGGCCCTCAGCAGCATCCCAAAGAGGACGACCCTGGCTTTCTTTCGCACGACTGCTGGCGCTGCCCCATACTTTAACTTTTTTTGTAATAGTATTATACCGCGACTCGAACAATGCGCTGTCAGATGTTGCTCCAAATATCGAACCAATCATAATGCCTTTAACACCAGCAGCAAAATACTTCACAGCATCACCAGAATCATTAACACCACCATCCCCAACAACAGAAACACCAAATTCCTTAGCAACAGTAACAACATCATACAAGCCAGAAATAGAAGGAACACCAAAACCAGTTTCCTTTCTCGTCGTACATGCAAATCCAGGACCAACATTTGCCTTAATAATATTAACGCCCTTCTGACAAAAAGAATAAGCTGCTTTGGGAGTAATGATGTTGCCAGCCATCAAAACAACATCAGGATACTTATTTCTCACACGTTCAATAGCATCATACATTTGCATAGAATCACCGTGTGCGATATCAAGAATAAGAATATCCGCACCAGCATTAACAATAGCATCAACACGCTCCAAATAATTACCTTTAACACCAGAAGCAGCAGCAACAAGCAATCTTCCAGACTTGTCAACAGCAGGTTCGTAAGTTCTGCCACTGATGGTTATTTTTTCAAAAGAAATATTCTTTACTGCAACAATTTCAGCATTCTGTGAAGAAATTTCCTGAAACTGATGCAACACACCAATACCACCCATTCTGGCCAAAGTAACTGCAAACTCACTGTCAGTTACGCATTCCATATTTGAAGAGAAAATAGGTGTTGGAAGACAAATGTTTTTTGCAACAACAACACCCAAATCACCATCCTGACGACTGGCAGAACCAGTAAAAGGAACACCAGTAACGTCATCAGGAGCAAGAGTCATCATCATATACTCGCGCGCACGATGAACAAGCTGACCCATAGTATAACCACCACGAGCACGCGCCTGCATCTGTGCATCAGGCGTCAACACCCACTTGTTATTATCCGCATTCCACACAAAACCCTGCTTTTGAATATCATTAGAGAGAATATCAAACACTGTTTTGTCCAAAGATTTGTGATTCATCAAAAAAGGAGAGAAATAAAGGGTTTTTAATATTTTAGATTGTCTAACACACATTTTATAAACACCATCAATTATAATCGCAACAATGGCATTAACAGAACACCAAAAATATCACCTAAAAAAATTTGTAAAAGAACTTGATGCAAAACAAGCAAGACACACAGAATTTGTCAGTGTTTACGTCCCGCAAGAATACGACCTAAATAAAGTCATCAACCAGCTTTCACAAGAACAAGGCACAGCAACAAACATCAAATCAGCACAAACAAGAAACAATGTCATAGATGCATTAGAACGAATGATAAAACATCTGAGACTTTACAAACAAACACCACCAAACGGCATGGCAGTCTTCTCAGGCAATGTCGCAGAACGCGAAGGAAGCAGCGACGTAAAAGTATGGTCAATCGAACCGCCAATACCAATCAAAACAAGAATATACCGGTGCGACAAAAACTTCCAATTAGACATTTTACGAGAAATGCTAGAGGCAAAAGAAGCATATGGCTTAATAGTTCTGGATGCACGCGACGCAAGTATAGCAGTACTCAAAGGAAAAACAATAGTTCCACTAATGAAAACACACTCACACGTGCCAGGAAAAATGAAAGCCGGCGGCCAATCAGCGGCGCGTTTCCAACAAAACAGAGAATTAGCAGTCAAAGCACACTACAAAAAAGTAGCAGACTATGTTAAAGAACAATTCTTAACATACGAAGGACTAAAAGGAATACTCGTCGGAGGACCAGGACCAACAAAATATGAATTTGTTGAAGGCAATTATTTAACAGGCGACATCAAGAAAAAAATAATAGGAATCAAAGATTTGTCATACACAGAAGAACCAGGACTGCAAGAATTACTGGACAAAAGCCAAGACATACTCGCACAAGAAGAAATTGCAGAAGAAAAAAAAATTGTCAACAGGTTTTTAGAACTGCTTGCCACAAAACCAGGCAAAGTTGCGTATGGACTTGTTGAAGTAAAAAAAATGATTGATTTAGGCGCAGTCGATGTATTGTTGTTATCAGAAGCACTTGAAGACAACATAATAGAAGAACTGGAAACAATGGCAAAAGCATACTCAACAAACATACGCATCATCTCAACAGAAACACGTGAAGGAGTACAACTCAGAGATTTAGGAAAAACAGGCGCAATATTACGATACGAAGTAAGAACAGAATGAGCCTCGCAAAAGAAGCATTCACCAAGCTATATCCTGACAAGATGTTTAATTATTCTGCAACAATAAATTATTCAGCAAAATTCAAAGGATACAATGCAAACGTACAATTGAATAAAATACAAGGAGAGATAAAGTTTAATTTAAGCAAAAAATGGCAAGAAATATCAACACAAATACAAACAGGACTACTGCAGTCATTAATGACAAAAATTTTTAAGGAACAAAAAAGAACAACAGAAATAGAACTTTACGAATTGTTTTTGAAAAGTTTGTCAAACACAACCCCGCGCACGAAAAGCCATCCACAACTTGAAGAATCATTCAACAGAGTAAATGAAAAATATTTAATTGGGCTTATGAACATGCCTAACTTCGAACTAAGAAAATCAACACAATTATTAGGAACATACGAGTATAGTGTAGATACTGTAACGATAACATCATGGTTGCTGGAATATCCAGAATTATTAGATTATGTAATGTATCATGAGTTATTACATAAAAAACACAAGTTTAGTTCTCGCGGAAGCAGACATTGTTCACATACCCGACAATTCAGAGAAGAAGAAAGAAAGTTTGAAAACTGGGAATTGCTTGAAAAACAATTGAATAGTTTAGTAAGAACACAAAGAAGGAAAGGTTTGTTTAGGATGTTTTAGTGAAGAGAAGATAAATAGAGAACATATTCTGAATCAAACACTTTATTGTGCATCACCAGTGCAGATATTTTAGCGCAAGTTTATAAATGTGACTTATTTTTACTGATTTAGCATTGAAAACTAAGATAGATTTTATTCAGCAAAATATTTATAAACAAACACAACCCACAAAGAAAGTACAATGACAACAAAAATAGTAAACGCAGGAAGCATAAAAGAAGGCAGTTACATCATTATTGATGGCGCGGCATGCAAAGTGACAAATGTTGACATAGGAAAAAGCGGAAAACACGGGCATGCAAAAGCCCGCGTTGTTGCTGTAGGGCTTATCGATGAAAAAAAACGAGAAATCGTACTGCCTGCACATGACAACGTCGAAGTGCCAATCATAGAAAAAAAAGGAGCACAAGTACTGTCAATTACAGGTGACAAAGCAAATGTCATGGATTTGGAAACATACGAAACATTTGATTTGGACATACCGGAAGAATTAAAAGCAACAGTAACAGAAGGAAGCCAAGTATTGTACTGGATAATACTTGACAAAAAAGTAATGAAACAACTAAAGAGCAAAGAATAAAATGGTCAAATTCGCTGAAGCAGAAGCAAGAAAGTTCAGAAACAAGTTTGTGTGCAGAAGATGCAAAACAGTTTTAAGAGCACCGAGCAGAAAAGTAGCAGACAGCCTTGTAAAATGCAGAAAATGCCAAGGCAAAAAATTCAAACCAAAGAGGAAAAAGTAAATAAATAACAATGGACGTACAATCCATTCTTGCAATAATTTTTGTAATAGTTCTTACACTATTTCTTTACCTCAAACGCGACAAGCTCGTCATACAAAAAATATTGTGGCCAGTATTTTATTTTCTAATGTACAGAACAAAACTCGGCCTGAAATGGATGGACATTATTGCAAACAGATTTGGCAGAGCAATAAGATTTGTTTCAATCTTTGGAGTCATCATAGGATTTATTGGAATGGCATTCATATCCTTCGAACTCATCAGCGCAACAATAACATTATTCTTACGACCAGAAGCACCAGCAAGCATAAAACCAGTACTGCCATTTCAGGCAAAAGGAGTATTCTTTGTACCATTCCTATACTGGATAACATCAATATTTTTTATAGCAGTAATACACGAGTTTTCACATGGCGTAGTTGCAAGAGCATTTAAAATACCTGTAAAATCATCAGGATTTGCATTCTTCGGCATACTTTTGCCAATAATACCTGCTGCATTTGTTGAACCAGATGAAAAAAAATTATCAAAACACAAAGCAAAAGAACAATTAGCAGTATTTGCCGCAGGACCATTCTCAAACATACTTGCAGCAGGCATACTATTCATATTAGTTATTCTTTTAATCAATCCAGCAGCAGAATCATTACTGCAATTAACAGGAACAAAAGCAACAACAATAACACAAGGCGGACCAGCAGAACAAGCAGGCATGCAAGCAGGAGAACTAATAACAGCAATAAACGGACAACCAACAACAACAGTACAAAACTTTACAAAAATTTTGTCTGAACTAAAACCACGCACGACAATAACAGTAACAACAAACGCAACAACAAGAACACTAACACTCACACCACACCCAACAAATGCAACAAAAGCATACATAGGACTATCAGTAAGCCAAGGAACAGAAATAAAACAAAAATTCAAACAACAATACGGAGAAAAAACAACAGCAGTAATAGTATGGTTTTTTGGGTTGATTTACTGGCTTTTATTGCTGAATTTAGGAATAGGAATGTTCAACTTACTGCCAATAGGGCCTGTAGATGGAGGAAGAATGCTCCTGTTAGCATTACAAAAATGGAATCCAACAAAAGGAGTATTTGCGTGGAAAATAATAAGCATGATATTTATGTTCTTAATACTCGCCAACATAGCAGTAGGATTCATCAAATGAAATGGACATAATACTTCTTGAACCAGAAAAAGCAGGAAATGTTGGAGCAGCAGCGCGCGTAATGAAAAACTTTGGATTTGAAAATCTTGTTTTAACAAATCCAAAATGCAATCATTTATCACAAGAAGCAAAAAACAGAGCAAAACACGCACTGAATATTTTACAAACTGCAAAAATCATCAAAAAAAGTGAATTAAGAAAATACCACACACTCATAGCAACAACAGCACAATTAGGAACAGACTACAACATAACAAGATCACCAATAACACCAGAACAATTATCAGAAACAGTTATCAACAAAAAAAATGTTGGAATTCTATTCGGCAGAGAAGGAAGCGGACTGAGCAACAAAGAAATACAAATGTGTGATTTTGTAGTAACAATACCAACATCAAAAAAATACCCAACAATGAATTTAAGCCATTCAATAGCAATTATTTGTTATGAATTATTCAAGAACAAAGAAAACATAACAAGCCACATAAGATTTGCAACAGATGCAGACAAAAAACAGTTAATGAAGATGATCGCTCAAAGATTGGACAAGATGAAATTCTCAACAAAAAGCAAAAAAGAAACACAACGTAAAATCTGGAAAAGAATGATAGCAAAAAGTTTTTTAACAAAACGAGAAGCATTCGCAATGATGGGATTCTTCAGAAAAATTCCGCAGTTCGCAAACTCACAGCGGAATTTTAGCAAATAATGTATTAATTTTTCTTTTTAGATTCAACCCATTCCTTCACAACAGCGCTGCCTTTTGAAACTGCATTAGGACCAAGCTTGTAAAATATTTTTTCAGCATGACTACCCCAAGAAAAATCACCCTCAACACGTTTAATTTCATGCACTACAAACTCACCAAGCTTAGAGCCGGTTCTCAAATGATAGTAAATAACTTCACGAGTACAAGGAGCAAAAATTTCACAATACAACTTGTGAAGTTTGTATCCATAAGTCGTGCCAACTGCTGAAAGTAGTTCAACAATATTCTGACGGACAATTGAGCCAACAGGACGACCACGACGCTTCATAAAAAGAATAACTACAGCACTGTATAAAAGAGTTTCTTTCGTTAACTTTAAATAAAAGATATGTGCTATAATACAATTTGATGCATCCAGAAAAACGCGCACACCTTCATTTTCATTTTGACAGAGAAAGAACATTTCTTGCCAACGAAAGAACAATGCTTTCTTACGTAAGAACATGTTTTGCACTCATATTTGCAGGATTTGCAATAATGCGATTTTTTGAGTGGAGCAAAACAAACGAATCAATAGCATACATACTGATAATCACAGGAATTCTTGTAGGTATTTTAGGTGTTGCATTATTCATCCACAGACGAAGAACATACGACCACATAACAGATAATTAATACTTTTTTTCAGCTTTAGAAATAACAATTAATGTTTTTAAAAGAGCATCAGGACTTAAAGAAATACTATCAATGCCACATTTGACTAAGAACTCAGCAAACTCAGGATACGTGCTGGGAGCATCGCCACAAATGCCAATCTTGCGCTTTTTCTTTTTCGCAACACCAATAACGTGCTGAATCATCCACTTCACAGCAGCATTACGCTCATCAAAAACATCAGCAACCAAAGCACTATCCCGGTCTATACCTAACGTCAGCTGAGTGAGATCATTAGAACCAATAGAAAAACCATCAAAAATTTTAGAAAACTCTTCGGCAAGAATAACATTAGAAGGAATCTCGCACATAACATAAACTTCCAAACTGTTTTTGCCACGCTTCAAGCCATTCTCTTCCATAACAGCAAGAACTTTTTTACCTTCATCAACAGTCCTGCACATCGGGATCATAAGTTTAACATTAGTAAGCCCCATTTCATCACGAACACGCCTCATGGCTTTACACTCCAATGCAAATCCTTCTTTGTAACCAGACTTGTAATATCTTGACGCACCGCGCCAGCCAATCATAGGATTTTCTTCTTTTGGCTCAAATTGCTGACCGCCAATAAGATTAGCGTATTCATTAGACTTAAAATCAGACATGCGCACAATAACATCCTTAGGATAAAACGCCGCGGCAATAGTGGCAACACCCTGAGAAAGCTTGTCAACAAAAAATTCAGTTTTATTACCGTAACCTTTTGTGAGGTCGTCAATTTCTTTTTTAACATTTGGAGGCATTTTTTTAAAGCTGAGCAAAGCAAGTGGGTGCGCTTTAATGTATGAAGTAATAATGAACTCTTCTCTCGCTAATCCTACGCCCGCATTAGGCAAAAAACTCAAACTGAATGCTTCATCAGGATTGCCAACATTCATCATTACTTTTGTTTTCGGCATTTCTAATTTTCTCAAATTAGTTTTTTTAATCTGAAATTTTAAAACACCATCATAAACTCTCCCTTCCTCACCCTCAGCACAACTAACAGTAATTTTTTGACCAGACTTAATGGCAGACGTTCCATTATTTGTGCCAACAATACATGGAATGCCAAGCTCACGAGAAATGATTGCTGCATGACAAGTTTTTCCACCTTTATTTGTAACAATGGCGCTAGCTATTTTCATAATAGGAACCCAGTCAGGATCAGTCATTTCAGTCACTAAAACTTCTCCTTGTCTGAATGATGCGATATCTTTTACGTCTTTAATCACGTGTGCAACACCATGGCCAATCCTGTTACCAACACTTCTTCCGATTGCCAAAACTTTACCTTTCTGCAACAATTTATACTCTTCAAGCACGTTAACATTTTTTTGACTTTGAACAGTTTCAGGACGAGCCTGTACAATAAACAATTGTTTAGTCTCACCATCCTTCGCCCACTCAATATCCATCGGACACCAGCGCTTGTGCTTTTTAGAATAATGGTCTTCAATAATACAACCCCATTTAGCCAACTGCAAAATTTCATCATCGTTAATGCAAAAACGTTCACGATCATTTTTTTCAACAAGAACATTCTTTGTAGTGCGATGACTGCCATCCTCAGCATAAATCATTTTTTGAGCCTTCTCACCAATTTTTTTACTAATAATCGGGTTAAAACCTTTTTTCAATGTTGGTTTGAACACAAAAAATTCATCAGGATTAACAGCACCCTGAACAATATTCTCACCCAAACCCCAACTGCCAGTAACGAAAACAACATCTTTAAAACCACTTTCTGTGTCCAAAGTGAACATTACACCAGAACAAGCTTTATCACTCCTGACCATTTTTTGCACTCCAATACTCAATGCAACCTTAAAATGGTCACAACCCTTTTCTTCCCTGTAAACAATTGCACGATTTGTCAACAGCGAAGCAAAACAATCCTTACACGCATCGATTAAAGATTCTTCACCACGAATGTTAAGAAAAGTCTCCTGCTGGCCGGCAAAACTTGCGCCAGGAAGGTCTTCAGCAGTAGCACTGCTTCGTACTGCTACGTCAACATTATTAATTTTGTAAGACTTTGAAAGATTACTGTAAGCATCAATAATCTGTTTTTTGAGTTCATCAGGAAATTCAGCATTACGAATAATCTCACGAACTTTTCTCCCATGTTCTGATAAATTGTGCAAGTTTTTGACATTTAAAGTGCTGAGAACATTCTTAATTTCTTTCTTAACACCGGCCTTGTCCAACAAATAACGATACGCAGCAGCAGTAATCGCAAAACCATTTGGAACACTAATGACCACCTGT
>CAYPAC010000010.1:2142-2428 GCA_964408615.1 uncultured Methanosarcinales archaeon | reverse complement strand
CACTAACATTCTGTTTAGACAATTCGCGAAACATCTCACCCAAAGAAGCATTCTTACCGCCGACCAAAGGAACATCATCTATAGAAAGCTCATCAAACCACAAAATAAATCTTTTTGAACGCAACACCATCTTTTAACAACAAAGAGATTATGAAAGTATATAAAAGTTACTCGTCTTGTCATAAAGTTTAAATACTATGATATCATAGTAATGAATATGTCGACATTAACTAAGGTAACCAGAAACTTTCAAATAACAATTCCAGAAGAAGTGCGTGATGAATTA
>CAYPAC010000010.1:0-2132 GCA_964408615.1 uncultured Methanosarcinales archaeon | reverse complement strand
TTTTGGATTCAGACTTCACAAAATTGAGAAACAAGAAATAGAAGATTTTGTTGGTGTTTTAGGAGACTTCAAAGACAAGCCAAGCACTGACCTCCAAAAAAAATGGCGAAAAGAATTTGAAAAAAGAGCAATTGGCAAATGATTGGCGTAGACACAAACATAATTTTGAACGTACTAAGAAAAGACGATCCGCCAGCTCATAAAAAAGGTTCGCTTGAATTTTTTAAGCAATGCCAAAAAAATAAAACAGACATTGCAATTTCTGCAATAACAGTCACGGAAGTATTCAGAAAACCATTCAAAGATAAATCTGCAGAACAAGAAAGCAGTGTTGATGCATTCTTACACTTTCTTAATGCAAAAACAGTGTCTATTGAACACGACGCTGCAAGAGAAGCGGCTAAGTTAATAGAAGAGAAGAATATACGTTTTGCAGATGCATTAATTGCAGCATCACTCTTCTTTGCAGGAATAAAAACATTTGTTACAAGAAACAAAGATGATTATAAAAGAACAAACATGGAAATTTTAACACCTGAAGAATTCATGAAAAAAGAATATCTTTAAATAAAACTGTCATATTCGCTATCGCATGAGCCTTGAAAATGACATCAGCTGTTTGTATGCGGCACAACATTTTGCACCACACTTGCAATTAGGACAACCGGAACCAATACAACAATCACCATTCTTGACAAAACTAACAGAAATAATTGAAAAATACGGAAAAGAAGCATGGAACAAAATCAAAGCACGCGAACAAGAACTTCAAGTATTAGAAGACGGTACTGAAGAACAACAAGAACAAATGCAATCAATCATTCTCGGATACTGCAAAGATGTGTACGAACAATTAGAACAAGAAGCAACAAAAGAATACGAAACACTGAAAAAACAAGGCAAAATTAGTCGAGAAGACAAAAAAATATACCATGAATTCATGTCAGAATTGTCATCTGAATACATGTTACAAATGGCGTATACTCACATACCAATAGAAGAACGACAACTTCCAGAACATGAAAAAGAAGCACGACGACAATCACAAGCATGGAGAGAAGAAGCTGACAAAAAACACGAAAATTATTTAGCAACAGCAGGAATCAACACAGAACAAGGAAAAACCGCGTGGCGAATAGCACACTCTGCAGCATACTCGTTCAGCCAAATCATTTATTTTGATAAAGAAATAGGAGTAATAAAAGCTGCAGAAGAGGGCAAACATTTTGCTGGAGGTTTTTGCACAGAAACAACAATAAAACAAGAAGAACTCGAAGCAATTGTTCCTCCAGCAATTTATGGCGGACTTTTGTCAGCAGAATCTTATGCAATAATCATAAATAAAGACGAATTTCACGAAAAAACAACCAAATGGCTGCAAAAAGAAATAAAAGAAAGACTTTCTCAAGGAATAGAATTCAATCTACTTGACAAAGTTTCTGTAAAAAAATTAGAAGATGGACAAATACAATTAAAAATTGACAAAAGAAAACCATACTAATCATGGTAATACCAACAAAACGCGGACAACCAGAACATTATTTATTTGTAATCGACACAAATCAATATGCAGGCAGTTTTGAAAGACCAATGTGCGCATATATGACGGGTATTATTGGCGAGTGCGAAGTAGGAAACAAAGAAGCAGAGCAAGCAAAAAAAGAAATTCCAACAGAAATAGCAGTACTTGAACAATTAGTAGAACAAGTACCAGATGAGCACGGTTGTCATAGACCGGTTACAATACTTCCAAATCCACGTTATGGAAATGATGGAAAAGGAAAACACCAGCAATTAACAGATGATAATAAAAATAAATTCCAATGGCCAGCATACTACAGTGTCGCAATTTATTTTCATACACAACCATCTTTAAATGAGATAAAACTCTTAAAAGAACGCGCGCAAAAATTTGCAGTAAAAGAAGGAATAACAATAGAAGGATTCAGATTTCTTGAAGAATACAAAACATACAGATAACTGACTTAATTATGTTATCTTGCGATAAGTCAGTTCTCTAATTGATAACTTACAAAAAATGTCACTTAATCAAGTATAGGCACGGAAATTAATATTGGTATGTTATTTACTTAATTTCCGTGAATATAGTGGATGAAAATACATACCAAAAT
>CAYPAC010000009.1:11249-15664 GCA_964408615.1 uncultured Methanosarcinales archaeon | reverse complement strand
TTGAAATAGTGTTTTTTGAAACATTACTATCACTTGAGTTTAAGAATTGCAAACCTGGATTGGCAGTAGCATTAACACTATTATTCTCCAAAACACTTCCAACAGTGTTGTTCAACCAGATTCCATCAGTTACATTAGTAATGTTGTTGTTGAATAATGATATATTAACTGCAGATGAAACATTAATTCCAATACTGAAGTTATTGATGTTGCAATTCTTTATCGTAACATTTGTACTGCTCGTGTTAAATCCAGCAACTCCTTGAGGATTGCTTGTTATTTCAAATCCTGCGCAGTCAAACACAACATTATTAGTATTAATTGTAAAACAGTTGTCCGAACTAGCTGATATTCTACCACTTAGTTTAATGTTTGAAGTTATTGTAGCTGGACAAGTTAGTGTTGAGAAAAAAACATATGCCTGACCTGCATTAGATATTCCGCCAGGATCAGCAAGAGAAGCTCCTATAATGATATCAGTTGCTCCATCGTTGTTAAAATCCCCACCGCCCGCACTTGCTCCAAACGAATCACTATCTATTGTTCCATTAAAAGTAACATTAGCCATAGAATCTCTGCTAATATTAAACTTAAAACTGTCGCCATGCTTAAAAGGGCCAAAAAAAACATAAGCCTGACCTGTTGTAGAGAATGCTCCACCAAGATCAACACCAGTAGCTCCTATAATGGCATCAGTTATTCCATCGTTGTTAAAATCCCCACCACTAACACTTGCCCCAACATTATCAGATGATGTTGATCCATTAAAAGTAACATTAACTTTTGAAAGATCATCGCTACTAACACGAAAAAACTGACCCTGTGTAAAAGGGCCGAAAAAAACATAAGCCTGACCCGCACCACCCTTAGCGTAAGGAGCACCACCGCTATTCCCTATTAGGATATCTGTTATTCCGTCATTGTTAAAATCCCCACTACCGACACCAGTCCCTACACCCTGACCGCTTGTTGTCCCGTTAAAAGTAACATTAGCAATCGAAGAATTAGTAAAATTAAACCTAAAACTGTCGCCATGCTTAAAAGGGCCAAAAAAAACATAAGCCTGACCTGTTGTAGAGAATGCTCCACCAAGATCAACACCAGTAGCTCCTATAATGGCATCAGTTATTCCATCGTTGTTAAAATCCCCACCACTAACACTTGCCCCAACATTATCAGATGATGTTGATCCATTAAAAGTAACATTAACTTTTGAAAGATCATCGCTACTAACACGAAAAAACTGACCCTGTGTAAAAGGGCCGAAAAAAACATAAGCCTGACCCGCACCACCCTTAGCGTAAGGAGCACCACCGCTATTCCCTATTAGGATATCTGTTATTCCGTCATTGTTAAAATCCCCACTACCGACACCAGTCCCTACACCCTGACCGCTTGTTGTCCCGTTAAAAGTAACATTAGCAATCGAAGAATTAGTAAAATTAAACCTAAAACTGTCGCCATGCTTAAAAGGGCCAAAAAAAACATAAACCATACCCCCAGGACCATTTGAAGTTCCCATAAGGATATCAGTTATTCCGTCATTGTTAAAATCCCCACCATGAACACTAGTCGCTGTTCCATCACTAGCTACTGTTCCATTGAAAGTAACATTAACCATAGAATTATCGGTATCACCAGCCTTAAAACTATCCCCATGTTTAAAAGCTACTGTGAATAATGGAATGCTTGTTGTTTCTTCAACACTTCCATTCAACGAATACTCACTAAACTCTTTCACATTGAAACTAACATTTTTTTGCGTATTACTATTTCCTGACCATAATGCTGTTCCATTTCTTTTAACAAGAACAACGTCGTTTGGAACGTCAACGTCGTATATTTTCCCACTATAATTCTCTTTTGTTATGTTTTTTACTCTAACAGGTTTGTTTGAAGAATTAAGGAAGTAAATTTCTTTGCCATTATTAAACAAATCAGATACTTTTGTTATTGGTTGTAGTTTGAAATCACTGATGTTAAAATCTGCTGAACGAACGAAGTGAGTTCGCAGATTTTTATCAGAAGATTTAAATATGCCAACATATTTCTGTGTGTTAACATAATTATTTGGAGGTAATAAAATGGCCACTGTAACGTTATCAATACCAGATGAATTAAAGAAGCGGACAATTGATAAACATCCTGAAGTCAAATGGTCAGAAGTGTTTAGGAACATGATTGTTCGCAAGCTTGCGCAGTTGAGAAAGTTTAGAGAACTAGAGCAAAGAGGTGAGTTATAAATGGCATCTGTAACATTTTCTGTTGCTGATGAAGTCAAGTCGCAAATGGGGGAGTTTTCTTGGATTAATTGGTCAGAATTAGCCAGAGAAGAAGTAATAAGAGAAGCAAAGTTGCGTGAAGATTTTGAGAAATTTGAAAGAATTGTATCAAAGTCAAAACTAACAGAAGCAGATGCATTACAATTGGCAAAAGAAATAAATAAAGGCATGCACAAACAATTAAAGAAATTGTATCCGGAGCTGTCATAAATGGAGTTGGTGCTTGATGCCACAATATTATTTACAGCGCTGACTGGAAGAGGGGTGACAAAAGAAATAATTTTTTCTGAATCTGTTAAATTGTATTCAAGTAAATTGTTATTGGATGAACTTGAAGAACATAAACAAAGATTATTGATGCTCTCAAAACTATCAATTGAGAAATTTAATTCTCTTCTTAAAATGTTAGAGTGCAAAATAGAGTTCGTTCCAACAAAAAGTTTTGAAAAATTTCTTAAGCAAGCAAATTCGCTTATTTCCGATAAAGAAGATACTGCATATTTGGCTTTGGCGTTGTCATTCAACAAAATACCAATTTGGTCTAATGATGAAGGTTTCAAGCAACAATCATTAGTCAAAGTATTCAACACAAAAGAACTTGTTGACAAACTCAAATCAGCAGGATACACATTTTCAACATCCACATAAACACCTTTGCCATTATTGAATTGTGAATAAACATCTGTTACTGGTTGTAGTCTAAAATCACTATTGTTAAAATCTGCTGAGTGAACTCGCAGATTTTTATCAGAAAGTTTAAATACATCAACGTCTTTACGTTTATCAACATAATGGAGGTTGTTAAAAATGCCGAAAGTAACATTATCTATTCCAAAAGAACTGAAAGAAAGATTGGACAAGCATCCAGAAGTTAATTGGACTGAAGTATTGAGAAGAGGAATAAAAGATAAATTAGCCAAGCTTGTAAAATTTGAAGAACTTGAAAGAAGAGGTGAGTTGTAAATGGTAAGTATAACATTTTCAATCGATTCTGATTCACGAGGGCTTATGGAGTCGTTTTCTTGGGTGAACTGGTCTGATGTAGCCAGAGAATTGTTTCTTAAACGGGTTAAGAAACATGAAGCATTAGAGCGGTTGTCTGAATTAACCAAAAATAGTACTTTAACAGATGAAGATTGTTTGGAACTTGGCAATCTTGCAAAGAAGGGTATCTGGGAAAGGCTTAAGAGGCAATTATAAATGCTGTTGGTTGTTGATACTAACATCGCATTTTCATTATTAAAGAAAGATTCGTTTACAAGAAAATTATCTGAGAAACACTCGTTGGAGTTGTGTTCGCACCCATTTATTTTGAATGAACTGGATAAATATTCTGAATCGATTAGTTTGAAGACAGTCTCGCCACAACAGCTTAAGTTATGCATTCCAATATGGTCTAACGATCCGCACTTTAAGGAACAGTCAGTTGTACAAGTTTTTACAACAAACGAACTCAACATTCTTTTAGAATCAAAAGAATTATGATTATTTTGTACGCCCGCAGCAGGACTTTCAACTAAAGAATTGTCTAAACTATTGGCATAAACTTTGTGTTCAGGACTTACCAATAAATCAGAACCATCATCAAACAGTATTTTGTACATGTCTCCGGAATGTTTGTATGTTTGTTTTTCTGTAGGTTTTTGATATTCTGTCTGCATTGTTTGTTGGTTAAGAGTTGCTACTTTTTCATCTTCTAAATCATAAAATTTTTTCCAGCCATTGTCAGTCATTATTTCTGTTTCATGATCATAACATTCACCTTCAGGCGCAATAGTTAAGTTAGTGCAAACATCTGCAGGACAAAGCTCTCCATCACGAAGAACAGTAATGTTTTCAACAAATGGAACATCAAAAAAAGTAATCCTTGCACTTCTGTTAAACTCAGGACACAAAGAACTATTAATCTCTGCATGATTATTCAAAAACTTACTGCACTCCAATAATCGTGTTTTGTTAACGCGGTCGTTGAACTCAATCAGAACATCAGGAGTCGAATAGTTTTGAACAAATTCATTTATCAATTCAACAAATGGCTTCTGAACAATCAAGGATTCATTCCCAAACTGTATCTTAACAGTTGCATTCTCAAACAGGGTTTCAAACAAAAGAGTATTCTCAGCGTTGCTTGAA
>CAYPAC010000009.1:0-11239 GCA_964408615.1 uncultured Methanosarcinales archaeon | reverse complement strand
AAAAATTCTCAACAACAATTGCAGTCGTATTGAAAGTTGAATTCACATCATATCCTAATGATGTTAGTGTTGCTGTCAGATTGTCTAATTCTTGTTCTAACTGTTCTTTTTCTGATAATGTTTGTGCAATGATTAGTGGCAGAACTAACAAAAACAATGCAACAATCACCATCTTTTTTATTTGCATTTTTACGTAAAGTTTTTATACCTCTTTGGATTAGTGATAGCTATGAAACGTAAACTAACTTGGAAGGAATTAATGGCTGAAAATGAACGGTTAATGAAGGATCCAGACTTTAGGGCGGCATTAAGGCAATTCATAAAGGAGACCACCTCTTAAGGAATTTTTTTAGTTCTTCGTATGTTATTACTGGAGGCTGTGTTAATCCTTCATTGAGATTTACAAATTGATATGCCCTGACTGCTTCTTGTGAGAATAGTGTCTTGTGATCTTCTGATGTGATAAAATCAAGCTTGTTTATTGATGCGCAAGCCACCAGCGTAAAGTCGTTCTTCAAGTGATTTATAACTATCTGCCCTGTTAGTTCGCTAAATCGTTGAAGATATTTATTTGCCAAATTTGTTGTTTTTTCGTCGACTTTAATCTCGTGATTTTTTGTAATGGAATCATAAAGATTGAGCAGAAAAATTCTAAGATTTCTTATGCCGCTTTCAGTTAAAGTTATATGATTTTTTGGTACATCACGAAGTTCTTTTCGGATAACAAAACAACCATAAATTATTGCGTTGCTATTTTTAACTAATTCTTTTATTTCTTCTCCTTCTTTTCTTTCGGCAATTAATCCATAAATATTTGTATCAAACAATATTCTTCTCATTCAAGCTCACCCAGTCTTTTCTTTATTTGCTCAATCCGTCGTTTTATCAAATAAATATCATAAGGCAGTGTTCTATTCATGTCATCAGCAAGAGTAACATTTATTGTCGACAAACCGCTAACAAATGAAATAAATTTTGCACCATTCAAAGTCAAATTATTATCAGGAACTTCCATAAACAAAGAACCATCTGAAGGAACAACAACAAGATTGTTCGTGCCAGAAACATTAAACACAACTGTCCAGTTATTGCCATGATAAAAATTATTGACAAGCACAACACCTTGCTGTTTTATACTAACCAACAAACTCTGCACAACACTCAACACATCAACTCTTTTCCAATTACTAACATTAACACCTGCAGTCTGCAATGTTGTTCTCACTTCATCAAGCGTAACATTTTCACGAACTTGCTTCATCAAAGCAACACCCCCAGAAACAAATGGTGTAGACATTGATGTTCCGCTTAATGTTCCATAACCTCCAACAATTGTAGAATTAATGCCAACACCAGGAGCAAACACATCTAGTAAAGAACCGCGATTGCTAAACGAAGCAATATTATCTGTTTTGTCAGTTGCGCCAACACTAATTGTAAACGGTGAACATGCAGGATAATTAATGCCATTCAAATAACCATTGTTGCCTGAAGCAAATACTGAAACAATTCCCAACTCATTTGCTGTTGAGAAAGCGCTGTCAAACCATGAAGGGCAATTTGTTTCGTTGTAATTTCCACCATCACCTAAACTGCCGCTAATAACTGAAACATTAAAGTCAACAGAATTATTCATGCAGTAGTCAATGCCGCTTAAAATATTACTTGCAGTACAACTGCCGGAAGCATCACAAACTTTAACAGGGACAATTTTTGAAGAAGGCGCAGCAGCACTAACAATGCCAGAAACGTGAGTGCCGTGATTATTGTCATCCATTGCATCTGCATCATTATTAACAAAATCAATTCCCCCAATCACTTTACCCGCAAGTGCAGGATGATTAACATCAATGCCTGTATCAAGCACGCAAACACTCTGTCCATGACCAGTAATTGTTTCATTCAAAGAAGTTAATAATTCATGAGTGTCATTTGCTCTAATAAGAGGAATAGAATCTTGCAAAGAAATGTTCATAGCTCTGTCAAAAACAACAGAAACAACATTCTTGTCAGCACGCAAGGCATTCAGTGCAGATTGCTTAATCTCAGCAGAAAAAGCATTAATAACATCGTATTCCTTTTTAACTGCCAATGCAGGAACAACAACATCAACAACCTGAGCACCAGTAATTTGGTTCAGCGGAACAGGTGTTTGTGACAAAACAAAATTAAGAACAGCATCTTTAACAATATCAATTTCAACTTTCTTTCGTTTCAAAATACTTTTGGAATCACTAATGCCAAAAGATTGTAATGGAACTTTCAGGAAAACAATAACAGGAACAGTATCGTTCTTCAAGAATTCTTCTTCAACTTTATCATCAACATTATCTTCAATGAACTTTTTTATTGTATCATTAATTGTTTGATTTATCGTCGCATTAGTCTGATTAACTGATTCATTGATAACTGTCTGGTTTCTGATAGTATCATTAACAGTAATATTGCCAACAAAAATCAAAAAAGAATTTGAAGCATTTACAACACCATTCGAAGCAATAACTGTTGCATTAAACACACCTGTTTCTCGTTCTGACAAAAACAATAAATCCTCAGAAACAACAGCACGCACCTGTTCAGGCACAGTTGCGTTAAAGATTAAAGGATGATTGGCTGTTTCAATAAAATACTGTGACAGATTAAGTGTTGTTGAATTTGACAGATTAATGTCAGGAATCAAAACTGTTTCAATAACACCTGTTGGCAATACAGATGAATAAGTTATGTTAGACAACACTAAAGAAACATTTTCACCGCGCAGTACAACCAACAAAGTAACATTAGACATCGAAAGCTCGCAGGTATCAACACATGCATTCTCAAAAGAAGTCATACCTTCACCAACAAGCGATTCATAAATCAAAGACAAACTATTATTGGAGTCTTGATAATACAGCCGCGCACTGCCATTAACACCGTGAGAAACAATACCACTTGCCTTCAAAGAATTTGTTGATGAAATGTTCAACACAAAAGTTGTTGTTTCATTAAAAACGCTGTCGACAAATAAAGTTTGTTCTTCAAACACGACCAAACTTGTAATGCCGCCATTCCAAACAGAAGCAAAAATGCCAAGAACAATAAGTAACAAAACTACACCAACAACAGTAATCTTATTTTGCAAATTATATTTTTGCCGTAATACTCTAAAGAAAGGCGTTATTGTTCTATAGATGGGGGTCTCAGAAAACAAAGCACGCCCTTCTAAGAGTTTTAAAAAATAGTGATAGTGAAGAATATTCTGAAGTCTGTCAACTATAATCTTACTTGAGTAAGTACTACATACCCCTTTCTGTAATAACACTACTATCCCCCTTTTTTAGCTCTCAGTTTGTAAAAAACCGAGCGCCCCCATCTACAATTGTATTTACTAATCGCTTAACAAGAATTATTCACTTGCCCCTTTATAAATTTTTCTATACTCTACCGTCTTAATCAAGATTTTTCTTAAATGCATAAAGTTTTTAAACAAGTAATTGTGTTTTTAACAAAAATTTTTGTTATGTCAAAAAATCAAAAAAATAATTGCTTTTTAAATAATTTGTCAAAAAGTTGCAAAAACAAAAAATAAAACAATAGATTTTAAAAACGTTATTTAATAAACGTTCTATTTTATCATTGGCGAGATGACCACCATATGAGTTTATGGAAAACATTGCGCAACACTGCATTTGCAACAGCCATTATTATTTCTTCAGGATGCTATGCACTGCCTAAACAATCATTTGACCAGCCCAAAAAAACAATTGAAGAAATCACAAAAGAAGAAAGGCATAAAGAATATTTCGACAAAATAAAAGAAACCTATGTTTCCAAAAAGTATTCTCATGAGAATCCGCCGCCAAAAGATGGTTATTCTCTTAATTATGAAACATTTATTTATCGTTGTAGAAAAAATTCTGGCAAGCGCGCAAGAGAAATGATTTTTGAGGATTTAACATTTAATACGCTTCAGCAGATTTATTTTTTAAGTACAAAACAAGACTGGGATTTTTTTGTCAGAGGGGGAAATCGCAGTGAATTTGGAGATGTGTTGGAGCATGAATTTCTTAAGCAGGCGCAGGATGATGCAAAAACGCCGTTGACGCGCGGATTTACTGAAGCATTGCGGGAATTTAAAGTCTATCGAAACATTGCGTCAACATTAAATGACTGGACATTTGGGCTTTTTGAAGTTCGCTATATTGGTCGTTCAAAGATTATTCCGCAAATTCCTGTTATTGACGAGTTTCAGGACAAGATTCAAAACCCTCAAAAATATGAGCATGAAAATCCTGAAGATGAAGAATGGTGGATGGAAAAGATTAAAGAAGCTAAATTAGGGGTAGATTTCACAGGCGAGATTACAAAACTATCTTCCGATACTATTGCGAAAGCTATTCCAAGAGTTTACTTGAGATGGGCGAGTATTTTGCGCCTGCGGCTTGATATTGAATCGCGCGAACTTCAAAACACGCTTAATTTCAACAAAAACAATTTTGCAGTAGGACTCAACCACACATTTAATTACGAAACAATGGAGCAAAAAAATGTTTCTGTTGGGCTTGGTTATTTGTTTGACAAAAATTCAATAGTTCGCCTGTCAACAAGTTATGACCTTCAAAAATCTCAAGAAAAAGATTTTAATGAACGTATTGAATGGGGAGTTGAATTTTTTTGGAGGTTCTAAAAACAAAAATCTTTTATTTATTTTTGCACAATTTTCTTCCAGCATCAATAATAATATTTTTTGCAGATTGTCCTGGTGACATTTTTCTTTCATAATTTAGCGCAGGATGATAAAAATCATCAGGAATGTAACCAAGCTCATCCTGTCCAAGTCCAACAACCATTTTTTGTTCAGCACTCAAAAATTCTTTAAGCTTCTCACCAAGTGAAGGTGAAATTTCTCCAGGCACTGTAAGCATCTGAATTTTTCCTCCGATGTCAACAAGCACCATTTCTGTTTTAACATAACCATCAAAATCGCGTTTGGCAACCAAACGGATATTATTTGCAAACCTGAATAACCAGTTCTCAACAGGCACTAAAAAGTCTTCACGACTCACGTTGATGCTCGGCGCACCACATTCTTTTTTTGTTTTTAAACAATCAACAACTTCATCAGCAAGAGTTTTTCCAATACGCTGCATTTCTTGTTGGTCATAATCAAAATCTCCCCATTTTTTGTCGTCAACATCAACACTAACCAGACAGCCAATTGAGCCCTGCAAAAAAATAGAAATGCCGCCATACTTTTTCTCAAGCTCATTACGTAAAACGCCGACAAAATCAGAAGATATTTTTGTGTTATCTCTCGACAAAGCTTCAGGATGACAGCCATAATTTGCAATCAAAGCAATTGTTTTGTTATCTTCATCAACTGCATGAACTGTATTTAAAACTCTGTCAACATCATCAGATAATTCTGGATGAATGTTGCGCGAAATTTTTTTGTCAGCAGAAACTTCTTTTGATGCATAAAACAATTTTGCTTTTTTCATATCTTTCGCTGCAAGATAAACACTTTCAACAATTTTGTCGTACAAAAACTTCATGTATTCCTCACACAAACCAGAACCAGTTGGAATTACTATCAACCCAGGACCCCACATTCCTATTGTGTCAGGTCCTGAGTGCGTGTGGGTTGAAGAAATAATAATTTCATCAATATTTTGTCCTTTTATTCTGCTGACAAGATAACGCAGGTCATCAACATTTTCGTTCATAAAACCAATAAGGTCAAGAGAAACAATGGCAACAGTTTTATCGTTATACGACAAAACAATTGTGCGCGCAAATAATTCATCAAGCACATAATCACTTTTTCTTCCCACTTGAAAACCAGCAAGATACTCATTACTTGTCGGCGTAATCTCAACAGAACTTGCGCCAGCATACAACTGGTTTTTTTCAAGAACAATGTTTTCCAAAGAATAATGAGAATTTCTCGACTCAAGTTCATTAATAATTTGAGGATAAACAAATTTGTCGCTCTTGTCAACAACTGCACAGCCAGCAAGCAAGCTCCCTGCAATAATGCCTAATAATGATGATTTAAAAGCCATCATTGTGTTTTTTTGAACTTGCTATAAAAAGTTGTGCTTTCTAAACCCTTTTCAGCGACTTAACAAAACCCTTCAGAAGAACAGCTATTACAAAAAAACAAATTGATGTTAGCACAATCATTCCGCCGGCAGCTGCATCCAGATAATAAGAACCAACAAGCCCTACAGCAACAGAAACAACGCTGACCAGAACAGAATACAAAAGAGTTTTCTTAAAACCATTTGCAAACTGAAGTGCAGTGACTGTTGGAATAAAAATTAATGATGATACAAGAAGAATGCCGACAACTTGCATTGAAATAACAACAGTAATGGCAGTTGCGCTTAATAAAATAATGTCCAGTGCTTTTACCGGAATGCCGCTTGCAATTGCACTTTCTTCATCAAAAGCAATAAACAATAATTCTTTGTAAAGAATTCCAATGACCAAAAGTATTAATATTCCAAGAACAAGAATTATTAAAATATCATCTGCAGTAACTGTCAGCAAACTGCCAAACAAATAAGAAAAAACATCAACAGAAAGCCCTTTTGTTTTGCTCAACATGACAGCACCAATAGCAAGACCTGCAGAAAACAAAACACCAATTGCAGTCTCGCCGTAAAGTTTTGCGCGCGAACGAACTTCATTAATAACAATAACGCTTAGTACGGCAATTCCAAGTGCAGTCCACAAAGGATACAAGCGCGCGGCAAGCCCAATTGTCAATCCTCCAAATGCAATGTGTGCCAGTCCGTCGCCAATTAAAGCCATTCTTCTCATGACTAAAAAATTTCCTATGACTGAACAAACAACTGCTATGATTATGCCTGCGACAAAAGAGCGTTGCATAAATGCATACTGTAAAATTTCAAGCATGTAGACTCCCTCTTTTTTTGTGATGAGCATGTTTTACCATTTTGAATCCTTCGCCATAAATGTCTCTCAATTGTTCAACATCGTGCAAGTGAGCAGGACAAGCAAGCAAACGGCGATTAATGCACACAAGCCTGCTCACGTATTCTGTAACCATGCTGATGTCATGCGAAACAAGAATTAGTGTGACGCCTAATTTTTTGTTTAGTTTTGAAAGCCTGTCATAAAAATTTTTTTCAGCAAAAATGTCCACGCCTGTTGTTGGCTCATCAAGAATCAGCAAAGACGGCTCGCTTGCCATTGCGCGTGCAATAAAAACTTTTTGTTGTTGTCCTCCTGAAAGCTCGCTGACACGTTTATTCTTAAATTCAGACAGTTCAAAAAAATCAATAATTTTCTTCATTATAGCATAATCGCGATTTTTCAAGCGTCTAAACAAGCCAACGCGAGAAACGCGCCCCATTTCAATTACTTCTGCTACGGTAGCAGGAAAAGAAGGGTCTGCAAGAGCCAAACGCTGAGGAACATAACCAACTTTGTACCAGTCTTTAAATCTTAAAATGTCGTTTCCAAATAATTTTATGTTTCCGGTTTTAGCGTGAAGAAGGCCCAAAAGTAATTTCAACAAAGTGGTCTTGCCACTGCCATTTGGGCCTATAAGACCTATGAATTCACCTTGTTTTATTTTAATATTTATGTTGTCAAGAATAATTTCGTGATTATAGCTGAAGCCAAGATTTTGTGTTTCGACAATGACCTCTTTTTTCATTACGAACAGTCAAGTGCATCTTTTAGTTTATTAACATTTTGTTCTGTAACACTAAAATAGTTAAGTCCTACCGTATGTTCTTCTTCTGTAAGCCCTTCAAAAGGATTTAAGCTTTCTGTTTTAGAATTAGTGTCTTTGGCAAGTGCTTCTGCAACTCGTGGATGAACAAGAGTCTCAACAAAAATTGTTGTAATATTTTTTTCTTTTATGAGTTTTATAAGGCTTGCAATGTGTTGTGGTGTTGGTTCTTCTTCAGGAGAAAATCCTGCTATTGGAATCTGAACCAAATCATATCGTTTTGCAAAATAATTAAAAGCTTCGTGAGATGTGATAAATTCTTTTTTCCTGCAACCCGACAAAGAATTAAACAATTTTGCATGCAAGCCCTTAAGCTGTTCAATCTGCTTTCTTGCATTAAACTCATAAAACTCCGCACCAGAAGCATCAGCTTTTGTTAGTCCTTTTTTTATGTTCTCAACTTGTTGTACTACGCGCAAAGGGTCAAGCCATATGTGCGGGTCAAAAGTTCCGTGCTCTTCTTCGAATTTTATTAACTCAATGTCTTTTGATGAATCAACAAGAATTGTTTTTTTTGTGTCAACGATATTAATAACGCGTTCTGCCCACGGCTCCAAACCAGCACCATTAAATATAAAGACATCAGCGTTCTGTACAGCAATAATATCTTGTGGTGAAGGCTCCCATTCATGTGGCTCAACACCTGAAGGAATTAAAGTTTTTACAGTCACTTTCTCGCCTCCAATAGACTTTGTGAATTCTTCAAGAGGATAAAAAGACACGACAACATTTAAAGTGTTGTCATCAACCTTTGAATTTTGAGCACAAGCAACAAGCAAAAACAAAAACAACACAATAAATTTTTTCATAACGATACAATAGAAGAACTGATATATTAATTTTGTTGAGTAATTTCATTCCTGCGATACTTAAGAATGTACTGTAATTCTTCTTTACCATCCACACTCAGATGCTCGCCTATTTTTGCAGGTGTGTCAAGCATGTCATACTCAACGTTATTGTCATCAAAGATTTTGATAAATACTGGAGACAAAACATAAACCCCTTGGTGAAGTTCACTTCCTTTGCCATCAAATTTGATAATAGTGCCGCGAATTCTGTGTTCCAAAGGCACATCATCATTTTCTCTGGCGATATTTGCCCAGAGAGCTAATGCTTTTTGATGGTCTTGTTTTGATTTAAACATGATAAATGGAAGCATACAATAAAATAATGTTTTGTGTTTAAAATGATTATGACACAAAAATAATTATTGTGGAGTCCAGATGCCAATATGTGCGCGTGCGTTTGTAATGTAATTCCCGGCATAACCAGTCAGTGTTCCCATATTATTATAAATAGGAACTCCCCCCCCAGTATCATACCGCATATTTCCAATCTTTGCATAAAGCCCGCTACTTGTTTTAATACAAGCTGACAAAGGAATAAAAGTTGACGGCCATGATGTTGGTCGATTGTAATACACATGCGTTCTCGTGGAATAGTCAACTAAAGAATTACCATCATACTGTACAATAAGACAATCGCTCTCAGTAATATCACTAAAAGGCTTAGCAATAGGTGCAAATTTAAATCGTCTATAAGGATCATAAAGACTCATGTCCCAATAATAATAATTATAACTACCAGGAGGATAAACAAATCCTGTCCCGTTATAATCAACAGACATTATACGTCCGCCCTGAATTTCACCAAAGGGAGCAGGAATAACAGAACCATCAGATGCTCTGGTTCCATTAAACCAAAAACGTATTGATGCTAAATATTTATAAGGTGTTGTACCACTGCCAGGGTTAGAAACATACTCTCTATACACTGAACAACCTTCATCAACTAACCCGTCACAGTCGTCATCGATAGTATTACCACAAACTTCTGTTGTTCCTGGATGAATTGTTGCATCATTATCATTACAATCACCTGCACGCGTTGCAGTTTTTGGTTGTTGAGTGCATGCTTCTAAAGGCGTTGTTCCATAAGTGTCACCATCATTATCAGCATAAAAAGTCAACTTAACACCCTCATCAATCTGTCCATCAAGATCATTATCAATTCCATCACATATTTCTGGTTCTGGTTGCAGTACGTATGACCACGTGTGTGTGGGGGGAGTGTAAGTGCTGGGTATTGTAGTGTATGTAGGGGTGTTTATTCTTAACAGAACTCGCGAATTATCTGTTGTTTTAATGCAAATGTAGTGATGTGTTGGAAACTCTCCTGAGGGGTTAGCCTTCAACTCCAGAGCAACAAGAGTATCATCCTCTCTAAAATTTACATTCTTACAAGCAGTACGTGCTTCTTCTATACTTTTTGTGTTACTTGGATACATAGGTCCAAGCCCAACTGCAAAATAGTTCAATTGCATTCCCTGACGCAATGCTTGTGCATACGTAGACATTCCAGAAATGCTCCTAAATCCGAAAAAAGCAATGTCATCATTTGGATAGTCCTGTTTTATTTGATTGATAAGAGGATTTATTGCGTCCTGAAAAAAATAATATGGAGCACTATTTTGTGCATCATAAGCAGTAGGATAATCACCCTCTCTAAAATGAACTACTTTATCTGAAAAACTATATGTTTTAATATTAAACTTATAAACTTGATCAGAAGTAGAATATCGTGAAAACGCTAAGCTCATTTCAAACTGATTTTCTCCTTCTTGCAGGCAACCTTCATCCACTTCACCATCACAATCGTCGTCAATAGTATTACCACAAACTTCTGCAATTGCGCTTATTCCTGTTTGCGTAACTCTCATTACACCACCATCACACATCTTAATTTCTTTCTGACACGCACCAGTATCTGTTCCAGACTCAACAAGAGCAATATTTTCATCAACAGAACCATCACAATCATCATCCAAACCATTGCACACTTCAGTTGATGGCAGTACTTGTTGTTGAGTTACTTGCATTTGGCCGCTCACACAACTCTTAATTTGTTTCACACACTCCCCAGTATCTGTTCCAGTCTCGACAAGAGCAATATCTTCATCAACAGAACCATCGCAATCATTATCAACACCATCACAAACTTCATCAGAAGAACTGCCAGAAACACAAATTTCAGGCTTTCCCTCAACACAATTCTGAACAGTTCTTTGACACTCACCTATTCCACAAGTAGTCACACCTAAGTTCTCATCAACTTCTCCATCCAAATCATCATCAATACCATTACAAACTTCTGGCTGAGCACAAACATTTCCTTCATCAACACCATTAACACAATTATCATCTTTCTGATTGCAAACCTCTGTTGCACTTGGATTTACTGCAGTATCATTATCATCACAATCTCCTGCACGCGTTGCTGTATGTTGTGGTTGTGTGCATGCTTCTAAAGGCGTTGTTCCATAAGTGTCACCATCATTATCCGCATAAAAAGTAGATTTAACACCTTCATCAATCTGTCCATCACAATCATTATCAAGACCATCACAAACTTCAGTTGTGGACGTTCCAGGAGAACATGTTTGTTCTTTACCACCAACACAATTCTGAACAGTTCTTTGACACTCAC
>CAYPAC010000008.1:12913-16403 GCA_964408615.1 uncultured Methanosarcinales archaeon | reverse complement strand
AGTATTGTTGTGTTGCCTTATCGTAACATGTTTTATGGCGCAGGCATTTCAGGAATTTTTGCAGAAGCTGTGTCTGTCGGGGCGTGGGCAGTGGTTCCTTCTGACAGCTGGATGGCTGCACAGAAAGAGAAATATTGTAAGACTGTTGTTGTAAATAATATAAGCGCTGATGAGATTGTAAGTGGAATTTGTGTTTGTTTTGAGGGTCAGAAAATAAATTCTGCAATGGTGAAGAGACAAATTTTGTCTTGGCGCAGGTTTCATTCTGCTGAAAATTTTGTCAGTGTGCTGGCTAATTTAGGTGTGGTAAAATGAACTTTCCTGTCAGTGCTGTTGTCGTTGTTAGGAATGAAGAAGTTAAAATAAGTAAGTGTCTTGGGTCTTTAAAAGGTATTGTCAATGAAATAATACTTGTTCATGACGGTCCTTGTAGTGATAATACTATTGACATTGCAAAAAAATATGGTGCGCGGATGTTTGTGCGTGATTACGTTGGTGAGGCTGAGCCGCATCGTGTGTTTTCTTTGAAGCAGGCGTCAAATAATTGGATTCTACAGATTGATGCTGATGAGTTTTTGACAGATTCTTTGCGTCAGAGGCTCCCTGAGTTGATCAGTGGCGCATGTATTGTTGGTTATCGTTTTAAGTGGAACATTGCTTTTCTTGAAGAAAAAAACAGTTACGACTTTAAGCTTGCTTTGTATCGTAAGGATGCAATTATTAGTTTTTTAGGCATTCCGCACGAAACAGTTAAGTTGCAGGGTAAAGTTGTGACTCTCAGTGATGTTGAACTGGGTCATGATAGAGGGAGTATTAATGACGCAGGCATGCAGCACAAACTTAATGTCTGGCCTAAAGTCCACGGTGAGTATATGGCAAGGTATAAATATAACTGGTTTCCAGTATTATTGCTTCCATTCGGGTATGTTTTGTACCCGTTTTATAACATTGTCTTGCATTTGCTTTGTGGGAGAATAAAAAGTTTTAAGCAGGGTAAAAACGTGGTTGTTTATAATATTCGTTTTTGGCATGTTTTTGCTAAAACTCGTCTTAAAGTTAGGTGGGGGGGGAAAACTAAGGTGTTAAAAAGATGTTAATAAAGAATGATTGTAAACATTTCAAAGGTGATGTGCCTTGTGAGCCTCATAAAAAGTATGGTGTACATTGCGAGGTTTGTTCATATTACTCACCTGTCAGAAAAAGAATTCTGATAATCAAGTGTACTGGTTTGGGGGATGTTGTTCGCACGACTCCAATATTGCGCAAGTTAAAGGAGTTGCACCCTGATTCAGAGATAACTTGGTTGACACTTTTTCCTGATGTGTTGCCGGAGGCTGTTGATAAAAAACTTTTGTTTTCTAGTGAGTCTTATTTAGTCTTACTTGCTGATGAGTTTGATTATTTGTATAATTTTGATAAGACTGCTGATTGTTGTGCAATTGCTAATATTGTTAAGGCAAAAGTTAAAAAAGGTTTCATGTTGGAAAAAGGCAAGTGTGTGCCAATAGATCAGGATGCAGAAGGAAAATATCTGACTGGTTTGTTTGATGACGTCAGTAAATCTAACACGAAAAATTATGTCGAGGAAATGTTTGACATTGCAGGATTCAATTATAACAAAGAAAAATATCTTATTGATACTCCTGTTTGCAGCACGATTTTTCCGAAAATGAAAAAGCCAATTGTTGGTCTTACGACTGGCTCAGGCCCAAGGTGGGGGCAAACACGGTTGTGGTGTGAGGAGAATTGGGTTAATCTTGCTACAGAATTACAATTGAAGGGTTATACTGTTGTGTTGTTGGGGGGTGAGCTTGAGCATGAAAAGAATCTTCGCATAGCTGCTAAAAGTGGCGCGCATTATTTTGGTCATTTTCCAATAAAAGAATTTGTTTCGTTGGTGAACGAGTGTGATATTATTGTTACTGCAGTAACTTCAACAATGCATTTCGCTATAGCTCTTGAGAAAAAAATAGTTTTGTTCGTAAATATTTTTAATAAGAACGAATTTGAATTATATGAGTTGGGTGAAATAATTGAGCCTCCGCAACCGTGCCAGTGTTTTTACAAGTCTGAATGTTCTGTTTATCCTGGAAGTTCTTGTATGAAAGATATAATTGTTAATCAAGTAATAGATGCTGTTGAGAGAATTATTCGTTCGTCAAGAACCACCAGCTAAAGCAGGTGGCGTGAAGTGACAACGAAGTTAATATTAATGAGCAAGTGGTTCTTGACGTGCCCGAAAACTGCTTGACGTTATCTATGAACTAAAGTAAGTGGTGTTAGTCAAGAACAGTTTTCGACACATAATAAAAAAAAATTGGTAATACTTCACTGATATGAAGCGATATTGAGAATGTTTTGAATAGTTTGGTTGCATTATTTTTATCGATTCTTTGACGCTTCGACACTGTTTATCTCTTTCCCGGTCTATTTTCCATACTCTCAGGTTTTATATCTCTCGAATACCGCCAGTGTGCATGGAGCCATTGGTGGTTAATAAGTGTGGTTGTATTAGTGATATCTCAAAAATCAGTTGCCACACTTGTTGCATACCTGTGTTGAGCAAGGAGTCAAAGGTGACATTGTGATCACCGGTGGTTCCTGACACTCTTTTGTATATTCTAAATTTTTTTGTCGATTGTTTTTTAAAACCATGAGCCCAAGGGAGATAGCCCTTTGCAAATGATTCCCAAGGATAATAAAATCCATAACCCTCCATCTTATTCCTCTTCTCATTAAACTTTTCTGGTAATAAAGAGTCATAATTAAATTCTTTAACTAAAGTATAAGAAGTTATGTTTTGGATATCCTTATTAAAATCAACTATGTAATCTGGTTCTTGAATTACAAAAATGTTCATGGGACTAAAATAGTACACACCCCACATCTCACCAGCTAAATACCACATTGTGCCGCCTTGAGGAACATTAGTTTTAAAATAATCTATAGTTAATTCTACAGGATCTTTATAGTCTTCTCTTAATTCGTAAAATATGTATTCAAAAAATGCACTGCGCACACCGCATTTAGGTCTATAATCGCGTTCATCTATCGAGGCACTTTCTTTATGAAGAATACAAATTGGTAGAATATTTAACACATTCGTAAAGAGCACTAGTACAATGATTATTACGCCTATTTTTTTATTTTGCTCATATATGTAAATCAAAATTTTCGAGAGAATGAAAAATAACGAAAATGTTGCGGGGATTATGTAAGTGTGATAATTATTAACTCTAAATCCGCTTATTAAAAATGTAGAAAAGATGAAAGCCAGATTAAAAATAAAGAAACTGTCTATTCTCTTCCTGAAATCTTTAAAGAAGAAAATAAAAGCTAAAAGTATAGGGAAAAAAAACTCTATGATTATTTGATAATAAAAGTAGAGTGACTTCAGATAAACTGGAATAGGCACGTGAGAAGCAGCTTTGATATTATCTGCAACTCCAAAGAACCAAAGAGATATTAGAAGGACAATCAATGGCAGCAT
>CAYPAC010000008.1:10218-12903 GCA_964408615.1 uncultured Methanosarcinales archaeon | reverse complement strand
GTATCATGAATACTCCTTTAGATATTTTGCGTGTAATATTGGATTTTCTTACAGTTAATAAAAAGCAGAAAAATACCCCTCCGAATTGCACTATGAATGCGCCAAAATGATTAAAAATCGAGAGTACACTTATAAAAAAAAAATACCACTTCCTTTTATTTCTTAGAAGTTCAAAGAAAGAATCAATAAAGAACAAGTTTAACAAGAAAGAAACCCCCATATATCTTGATACTCGGAAAATCAATAATAACCACACAGTCGTTAAAATCAGAGTGCTAGATAAAAATGCTGTTTTTCGATCACTATATTTTTTTAAAAAATAATAATTGAGCAGTACATAAAAAATTCCAATAATCGCAAATGGCAATCTGGCAGAAAAAACACTAAACCCCAATAACGATATCGAAATTGCGGCCAAATAATTATGCAGCCAGAGATATTCCACATATAGTCCATTTTTACACCATTTTTTGTAACCTTCAATAATTTTGTCATCCGTTACACAAATAGGTTTTTTATACTCACTAACTGCTTTTGATATAAATACAGTGCCTACTTCGTCCTCATACCAAAAACTTCTCTGACCCAAATTTGATAACAGTAAGTAGGCGGATATTACCAATAGAACTAACAATATTATAAAATCAACCTTTTCAAATCGATTACGGTCTATTTCTGTTAATTTGACATCCATCAAACAAACCAATTTTTGTCTGTTTTTTAACTCTTCCGGTAAACAGGTTAAGTCACTCGACTTGACTTAACCAAAACTTGCGAAGGTTTAAAAATGTGTCGCTAATGTCAGGCGTATGAAGAGTGCAGTTCACAAACGCATCAAGCCAATTCACGAAGACAATCGGCGTGCTTTAATAGAAGTCTTCAATGGAGAATTTGTTTCAAAGCAGTTAAAAGTTCTTAAGATTAAAGAAGATTCTGTGTTGGGAAATCATTATCATCCTTACCGGCAATTTTTTTATATGTTTAAGGGCAGTGCAGATTATACTTTTGTTGATATAACAACTGGTGAGCGCGAAGAAATAAAAGTTGAAGAGGGGGATTTTATAATTATAAGTGCTAAAATCGCTCACAGGGCTTTTCACAAAGCTGGAAACATTATGATTGAGGGTAATGAAGAAAAATACACCTCTGCTGAAGTTGATGATTTGAAGTTTGTTATTGGGTGAAAAATGATGAAAAATCTCATTACCGGAATTGGTGGTTTTGTTGCTAGTCATCTTGCTGATTTTTTGTTGGAGAAGGGTGAAGAAGTGTTTGGTACGTATCGTTGGACTGAAGACCTGTCGCGCATAAAACATATTCGTGACAAAATAAAAATGATTCCTGCTGATTTGCTTGACTTGAGTAGTTTTATTAGGGCGATTGCAGACAACAAGCCGGATTTTATTTTTCATCTTGCTGCTCAGAGTTATGTTCCTGATAGTTTTACAAACCCAATTATTACTGTAGAAACAAATACTGTTGGCACGCTTAATTTGTTGGAGGCTATTCGTTTAATCAAAGACTATGTTCACAAAGACTACGATCCAGTTATTCATGTTTGTAGTAGTTCAGAATTTTACGGAAAAGTTAATGAGTCTGAAGTTCCAATTACAGAAAATAATCCAATGCGTCCAGGTAATCAGTATGCTGTTGGTAAGATAGGTGCGGATGCAGCAGCTTATTTTTATGCAAAATATTACGGTATGAAAGTTGTTAGAACCAGAATGTTTACTCATACAGGAGAAAGAAGAACTATGCTCTCCGCCGAATGTAATTTTGCGCGTCAGATTGCTTTGATAGAGAAAGGTTTGCAGGATCCCATTATAAAACATGGAAATCTTAATAGCGTTCGTACATGGGCTAATGTTAAGGATGCAGTTAAGGCGTATTATTTGTTAGTGAGAAAAGGCACGCCTGGTGAAGTATACAATATTGGAGGTAAAGTAAACAAAACAATTGGTGAAATGCTTGATTACATGATTAGTTTAAGTCCGATGAAGGATAAGATTAAGAAGGAGCTTGATCAGGGTTTGGTAAGAAAAGTTGACGTGAATTTGCAGATTGTTGATTATGGAAAATTTAAAGGAGAAACTGATTGGGAGCCTGAGATAAGTTTTGAGGATACTATTAAGGAAGTTTTGGAGTTTTGGAGAAAACAGGTTTGAGTAAAATATTGTGATGGAGCGCGACCGAATCTTTGCCGCCATTTTTTTAAGTGCTTTCATATAAATCTGGCACTTCAACTAAGATTGTTGAGCGATCACTTGTCATTGCTTTATCATACGCAGGTAAAATTTTTTCTAACCTATCTAGTTTGATAACGTCTGTGTTATTTAACATTAATTTCAATGCAGTTGTAAAATCATTATTATGTTGCGGACCTGGGAATAATGGTTTTACACTTCCTATCGCTGTGCGAATAATTATTTTTGGTTTATACTGGCCATCTGACATTTCTTCAATCTTATCGAGATGTAATGCCAATTGTGACATTGCCATTATTAGAAAGTCTATTCTGGGATAAATTGAGCATACTTTGAGTCCTTCTAATGCCATACCAATAGAAATCCCAAGTTGACTATCTTCCATTATAGGCAATTCAATCCTTTGTTCCATTGGGACTTTTGCTAATGTCCAAAATAGCCCAGTCCCTTTAAATCTAACACTTTGACCTATGAATAAAAA
>CAYPAC010000008.1:0-10208 GCA_964408615.1 uncultured Methanosarcinales archaeon | reverse complement strand
TCGCATCGCTGCGTTTATAGCGTCTATGTACTTCATGTTTTTATTTCTTCCTCATCAAAATTTACTCTTTGTGGGGTTCCGTAGTGTGGAAGAACTCTTGAATAATTGAAACGAATAATATTTTGGCCTCCATCTTGCTGTCCCCATGATTCTTGAGTTAAAGTGTCTGTACTAAATTTGTTATCTTCTACTATGAAAGTGATTGGTAATGAATTTCTTCGTGCAAACTTTGTCATCTCGTGGAAAACACCTATTTCTGCACATGCATCTCCGCAAAAAGCCCACACTCGTCTTTGTTCACCCTTTAATTTGATTGCTAACGCCGCTCCAACTGCTTGAGATAACGTTCCGCCAACAATTGCGCTTGTTACAATTTTATGTTTAGCGTTCATTACATGGATGCTCTTGTTATCTAATATCCATTGTTTGAGCCATTCTTTATTAACGCCTTTTAATAGACTGTGATAGTGTGATCTGTATGTGCAAAATACCCAGTCTTCAGGGTTTATTTTTTTGAATATAGCCATTAAATGAAGCTCTTGTTGATCATCTTCACTTCTACTTAAATGAATTGGTGACCTAATCTTCTTTTCATAAAAACTAGTTATACACCAATCTTCAAATTCTCTTAATTCTTCAGGAGATTTAATTGTATCCATATTTAACATTCCATTTTTTTTTTAAGTCTCTATTCTTTATCAGGTGCACGGTCGGCAAAGATTTATAAATGTTGTGGAGATATGTAATAAACGCCCAGGAGTGTTTTATATGGTGATTGTGAAAAAAAAAGTGTATTTCAATGAATACAATATATTGATGGAAAATGCAGTTTACTTGCCGTTGGTGTCGGGGCATTTGCATGCGTTTGCTGTTAAAGACCCAGTCATTAATGAAAATTATGAATTTATGCCTTATATTTTTTACAGGGAGTATCCTGACAAAATTCTTGAGAAATATGATAATCCTGCTGTGGCGGTGTTTTCTCTTTCTATTTGGAATTCAAATCTTTCACTTGATGTTGCAAAGAGGGTGAAAGAAAAATTCCCTGATTGTTTGATTGTTTTTGGTGGCCCTCAAGTGCCTTTCGATGCCAGTGATTATTTTGCTACGTATCCTTTTGTTGATGTTGCGGTTCGTTCAGATGGCGAGCGCATATTTGCCGAAATTTTAAAGAGAAATCTTGTGTCAAGGGATTTCAGTGGAATAGACAGTATATCGTTCAGGGGTGCAAACAGTGAGTGTATAAAAGTCGAAAAAGAACAGCCATTGCAAAAAGATTTGGATATTTATCCGTCTCCGTATAGCGAAGGGTTGTTTGATAGCTTAATCGCAGCTAATAAGGGCATACAATTCCATGCTATTATAGAAACTAATCGTGGTTGTCCTTTTCCTTGTTCTTATTGTTTTTGGGGACAGGGTGGCTTAAATATGAAGCAAAGGGCATTTAGTTTGGAGAGAGTTAAGTCTGTTCTTGAATGGTTGGGAAAAAATAAGATAGAATACGTTTTTTGTGCTGATGCAAATTTTGGAATGTTGCCTCGTGATCCTCAAATTGCAAGAATAGTTGCTGAAACGAAAGAGAAATATGGTTATCCTAAAAAATTTAGGGTTTGTTATGGAAAAAATGCAGAAGAGACTATTTTTGAAACAGCTAAAATTTTGTTTGATGCAGGTTTGGCAAAAGGTGTTACTTTAGCTCGACAGTCTAATGATGTTGAAACATTAAAGATAAACAGGAGGAGAAATATTTCTGTTGAAACTTATAATAAGCTTGAAAGAAGATATCATGAAGCAGGTATGTCAACTTATACTGAATTAATTCTGGGTTTGCCCGGGGAAACGTATTTGACTTTTAAGAATGGTGTTGAAGAAGTTCTTCAGGGCAGTATTAATAACCAGCCTTATATTTATCATTGTCAGGTTTTTGCTAACACGCTTGTTGGTGATAATAAATTTCAGAATGAACAGGGGGTTATGATAAAGCGAATTCCTTTAACAGAAATTCATTGTGTTGTTCGCGATAAGGAATTTATTTTAGAGGATGAAGACATAATAATAGGTTCTAATTCTATGCCTACAAAAGACTGGCAAAGGGGCACTATTCTTTCGTGGCTTACTCAGTTTTTGTACGGCATGGGTGCTGGTTTTTTTATCTCTAATTATTTGTTTGATAAACATAACGTTTTTTATACAGATTTTTACGAGTTTCTTGCAGATAAAAATTGGAACGTGCACACCTTGGTGATAAAAAGTATTGTTGACAATTTGATTAAAGGCGCGGAGGATATTTTAAATGGCAAGCCTCGTTCAACAGTGGTTCCTGAATTCGGAATGGTTTACAGGGATTATGAAGAAGCTTGTTTTTTTGCTGTTTCGCACGATAAAGATGTTTTTTATAATGAACTTTTTGAGCTCATTAAAGAATTTTTATCATTGAGAGGTCAAGTGTTTAATCCTGATGTTATCAAAGAGGTTGTCGAATATCAAAAAGCGCGAACCCCTGGTTACAAGCCATTGCTTGGCAAAGAGTTCCATTTTGAATATAATCTGCCAGAGTATTTTGAAAAATATTTTAAAGACAGAATAGAAATCGTAAAGAGTTCGCAGGTGTTGTTGTTAGAAAATGCTGTTGATTATGACAATGATAAAGAGGAATTTGCCAGAGATATGATTCGTAAAAGAAGAAATAATGATATTTTATACAAAGCTAAATGGAGCAGTGATTATTCCTTGACTTCATGTTCTGATCAATCACTTGTTGCTGCGTATTCATAAGTTTTTAATGTCCAAATACTAATCTCCTAAAATTTTTCTTTTAATTCTGTATGCATTCATTGCTTTGATGTGTTCGTATGCTTTTTCTCCAAATTTTTTCTTTATTAGTGAGAGATATTTTTCACTTGAGTAATATGTTTGGTGTGCATAATCTCTGAATCTAAGCACATCTGCTGCGGACAATGTTTTTGTTGGCAGTGGGAGTGTTTCATATGCGTGTTGGGAAAATCCAATTCCCCCTTTTATTCCTTCATCATCTGGCAATTTCCATCCTTCTTGTTTTGCAATACTGTGTAATTGTGCGCCGGGGTATGCCATTGCTGAGTAAAAGTTTGCCCATTCACAGTTTAGTTCTAAGGCAAGTTGTAATGTTTGATGCATTGTTTCAAGTGTATCGTCTGGCAGACCAAAAATATAATTTGCTATGACATTAATTCCAGAGCTTTGAACCTTCTTCACATTTTGTATGATGTTATCTTCTCCAAATCTTCCTTTTTCTACGCCATCTCTAACTTGTTGGCTCCCAGATTCTATGCCAATAGCAAGCCAACTAAATCCTGCTGTTTTCATTTTTTCGAGAAGCGCAATATCTTTTATCGTATCAACTCGTGCATATGCCCAAATATTGAGCTTATAGCCGCGTTCTATTATTCTGTCTGCTATTCCTTCAACGTGTTTTCTGTTAAGCAGGAACATTTCGTCTATAATTTTGAGTGTTGTGACGCCGTATTCTTTCACAAGCAAGTCTATTTGCTTGATTACAGTGTCCGGACTCCAGTAGCGGACGCCTGGTTTTCCAAATGGTGAGTTTATGCAGCAGAATGTGCAATTGAACGGGCATCCTAAACTTGTATATATTGAGGCATAAGGTCCTCTGTTGTCGATGTCGTGGAGGCATTGCCAATTGTGTGCTCTGTATTTATTCATTGGCAGAAGGTCAAATGCAGGCATTGGAAATTCTTTATCCAAATCTTGTATTGTTGGTGCTCTTCCGTTTCCAACAATTTTTCCATTTTCTTTTCTCCATAAGCCAGGAACTTCTGATAAATTTTTGTTTTCAAGCAGGCCTATTACAGTTAAAAATCCTTCTCCTTGAGCTACAAAATCACATTGCACTTCTGTTAATGTTTTTTCAGGCAGTGCAGAGGGGTATATGCCTGTTAAGACAATTGGAATAGACGGATTAACTTTTTTTATTGCTTCGCATTGTTCAAGTATCGCAGTCATTCTTTGTGCTGAATCAGATGGTTGTTGTCCATATGCGATCATGTTTATTAGTCTTGGGCTTATTTTTGCTGCAAGTTCTGCGACTTCTTCAACACTTAGTTTTTCAGCGTTTGCATCAATTATTTGTACACTAAATCCTTTGTTTCTTACAAACGCAGCGGTAGATGCCGCATACCAAGGGGGTTCGAGTGCAGAGTAATTTGAAATCTTTCCTTCATACACTCTTTTGCCGCTTTCAGGATTTATTAGAAGTAAATCTACCATCACCTCGCAAAAACACCAGCACATTTAAATATGTTTGCCAATCTTTTTTGTGGCGTTAATCAAACTATGATAAAAACAACATTAAACCATCAGTCAGGCACTGTGTTAGCTGTGTGCGATAAGACGAAAGAGTATTTGCTTGGCCAGTTCGACTCCGGTTATCCTGGAAGAAATAAACACTGGATTGGAAGGGTCAAACTGTTAGGTGGAAATTATTTTTTTGGAAAAGATTGTGATAAATCTCCTTTAGAGACTTATTTAAGAGAGATTGGTGAAGAACTTTCTGGACAAAAAGCAGCTCTTGAAGAAATGTCTGCATCTCAAGAGCATATTTTTGCTTCTCCTGTTGAAATTGAGTTTGTTAGAAACGCTTTATTAAGAATAGAGCCTTTGCAGGATTATTGTTTGCATTATTTAGATGCAGGAAATATGGCTTCAATCTATGTTATTCAATCTGTTTTTAAGGCACAAATTTCAGAAGAATTAATTGCTGTTGTTAAACATAACTTATCTCAAGGAAAATCTTTGACAAATGAAGGATTTTTGGTTGTTAGAAAACTTGATGAACTAATTTCAGGTAATCCATTGACTCAAGGAGCAACCGGGCTGATAATAGGACAAACAGAAGGTGTTGTCCTTCCACATTGTTTAAAGGATTTATTTACAGCTGCTCCGATAGGCAGACCAAGATATTCTTATGAAGCATATTCAGATTTCTTTGAATATCGCGATCATTCAAAAAAGTTTAATCGTGGTTTCTGAAATATGATGACTAATGAACAAGAGTCTTGCGAAAGAGAGTTCAATAATGATTTGGCAGTTGCACGTTTGAAACCAATTCTGCACGATATCGGCGAAAAAGTGATTGCGATACGGGATTCAAGCAGTTTATCTGTTCAAACTAAGAAAGATTTTGCAGACATTGTCACACAGGCAGATACTCTTGCTGAAAAATTGATTGCAGATCACATCAAACAATTTTATCCATATCATAGCATACGTGGCGAAGAAGGGACGAATGTTAAATCAAGCTCTGGGTATGAATGGATTATTGATCCTATTGATGGGACGATAAATTTTGTAAGTGGGATGGATCTTTTTGGCATTTCAGTGGCAATGTATCACAATGGTAAAGGTGAACTGGGTGTAATGTATTTTCCTGCGCTTGGAAAGCTTGCATACGCAATCAGAGGGCAGGGTGCATTTGTTAATGACCAACAAATTTTAATTGTAAAATCAGACAAAACATTGAAAGAATCACTTATTGCAGCTGGTTTGATCCGCGGCACAGAGGATTTGTTCTCAAAGTTACGCACAAATTCGCGTAATGTGCTTGCAGGAGGATGTTTCACTGCAGAATCTTTGTGGCTTATCGAAGGAAAAATTGACGCATATGTTCATACAGGTGCTACGCCTTACGATCTGGCTGCTGCACGAATAATCGTCGAAGAAGTTGGTGGTGTGTCTTCTGGAATCAAAAACAATGGAATTAACTTAAATGATGAACAGATTCCTATCATTCTCGCAAAGTCACAAGGACTTGTGGGTGAATTGCAGGTTATCTTGAATTGAAATATATAACAAAGGCACTATATTATTATTATTTATTGCGCCTTTGTTATTTTTGCCGAAACTTACTATTCATATTAATTATTAAGTTCAGGCATTATATTTAACTTTTAGTGGGCAAATATTTATAAATACCGTGCATAAAACAAGTCCATGTCATCTAACAAATCATATTCAGAAAATATAGAGCAAATCCTGAAAACCAAAAAGATTTTGTTTGCAATTGATGGTGTTGAAGGCGGTAGGCGTGCGTGTGATACGTCCCTGTACGGTGCTTTTAAGAATATTTTTGGCAAGGTTGTTTTGTTTAATCCGCGAAAATACATTTTTGATTTTGGTCGTAAGGAAACAACACAATTATTTCTCAATACTATTGAAACAGAACATCCAGATTTTTTTTTCTTTTTTCCTGCGCGCGACAGTACTGGTTTTTTGACACTTGAAACTGTTAGGAAGATTACTCACCAGTCTCCTATGACAAAGACTGTTGCGTTGTTTGGTGATGATGATCGTGATTTTGAGTTTTTTTCAAGGTATATTGTACTTTTCGTTGATTATGCTTTGGTTGCGCAGCACAATTTCTTGGAGTTGTATGGTAAGGAGGGTTTTGGTTCAAAGGTTTTCCCAATTCATGTTGCAGATAGTGGTTTGTTTAAACCATTAGTTGTAGAAAAAAAACATGATGTTGTTTTTATTGGGAAGCCTAATGTTGATAGAATAAAATTGTTGCGGGTTTTGATTAAGAACAAAATTAATGTTAAAATTTATGGTTATAACTGGTCTGATTATGCTGAATTTAAGGATTTTTATTGCGGTGTTGCGAGGAATGAAGATATTATCAGGATAATAAATGAAAGCAGGATAAACCTGTCTTTTTCTAGGAGTGATGCGGGGGTTTTGCATTATACGGGGCGTGTTTTTGAGGTTGCAGAATGTATGGCGTTCCAGTTAGTAGAATTTTTTGATGGTTATCTTAATTTTTTTAGAAATAATGATGAAATTGTTATGTTCCGGAATGAAAAAGATTTGATTAAAAAAATTAATTATTATCTTGTGCATGATGCTGAAAGGGAAAAGATTGCTCGAGGAGCATATGAAAAAGTAATTAAAAATTATGATCTTACTTTAGAGCTGAAAAAATTTTTCTGTATTGTCGTAAGTGGACACTATTCTCATAGGGGGGTTCCTGTTCTTAAAAATAAAGTTGTTTCCATAAATAAACAATTATTGAAGAAGAGCATTAATGAAATAATTGAAACAATTGATGATTATGATTATGTGTCTTTTGTTGATTCTGGTGATGAAATATTTGAGTTTAAGAATATTGTTCAAGTTCACTCGTTGATTCATACCGGCAGGGATATTAGTTGTTGTGGGTATTATGTTTCTTCAAAAGGTTTGGAGGATTATTTGTTGTTTAGGTGCAATCTTTTTGTTGGCAAAGCTGAATTTAACAGTGTTTTGGATGTTACGCAGCTTATGGTTTCTAAGGATTATTTTTTGAGGAGTATAGACTTATTAAAAGATTTTTGTTCAGGTAAAAAAGTTGATCTTGTGAATATGGACAATACTGCTTTTATTGATATCCCTTTGTATCGTACAGATTATTTGAAAAAATCAGGTAGTTATAAGGTTATGGCAGGTGTTTTTAAGGGAGGGTGTTTGTTTCTTATGAAACTAAATTCGTTGATTAATAGTGGGAAGTTTATTTTTGATTTGTACATTTTGAAATTACTTGTCTTGCCTTTATTGATGGGAAATACGTTTGTTTTGAAGCATTTGTTTGTATCCATTTTTGATAGGAGATATTGGAATCGGCTGTTGGGTAATAAAAAGAATTTTACCGAGCTATAGTAGTTAGACGATACTTCAGTACAACTATAATCTTTCTCAACCCCAGTTTTAACGACCTCCAGAATGTTCCCGAACCTTGTGATTCCCCGATTCTTTCTAAATAATGTACTGGTATTTCTACAAAAGAAATTCTTTTTAATGCAAGCAGTATCACAATTTCTGGACTAAAGTGATTTCCTCCAACGTTAAAATGTGGTTGTATTTGTTCAAGTGCTTTTCGTGACAAAAGCAATAATGTGCATCCTGCATCGCTTAAGTGTGTTGTGTTGAACAAGACTTCTATTAGTTTTCCAATAAACAAGTTTCCGTATTTGAAAAATACCCCCATGTTGGCACCTTCTCCAATTAGTGCTTGTGTTGTTCTTGTTCCGAAAACAACTGGAAAATCATCTGAATAAAGTAATAATTTAGGTATGTCTTTTTTGTGGTCGTACGTTCCGTCTGGCTCTGTCATTATTATTAAATCACCCGTTGCTTCCGCAAGCGCCCGTCTATATCCCCAGCCAAATCCTTGTCGTTTTTCAAAGAATTCTTTTGCTTTTGTTTTTTTTATTTCTTCGCTTGTTCCAGCCGACGCATTATTATTAACTGCGATTACTTCGTCGACAAATCCTGTGGCAAAGCAGTCTTCTATTTGTTGTCTTATAGAGTCTTTTTCATTGTATGTTGAAAAAACAACTGAAACTTTTTTCCCTTTCCACATGTCTTGTGGCTACTTGCTCGTCTATAAAAATGTTGTGTCTCTATGAATTTATTGTCCCAAAGATTTAAATATGCTACTGTCGATTTAGTGCATATGAAGAAAATATTGTTAGTCAAGCTTTCTGACAGGGTTTTTTACAAAGATGCGAAAGTGAAGGCGGCAGTGCCGCACTTTCCTTCTTTAGCTCTTGCAACACTTGCGGGTTCAGTACGAGATCGGGGACACACTGTGAAGATTTTTGAGTACAACATTTTTAAAGATTTTGATTCAGCAGAGAAAGCATTTGAAAAATTGTTGTATTCCTTTCATCCTGATGTTGTTGGCATCGGTTTTTCAACTCCTTTATTTGATGAGATGAAACGTGTTGCAGAAAAAATAAAGTATTTTGATAAAAATATTTCTATAATTTGTGGTGGCCCGCATGTTTCTGCAATGCCTGAGGAAACTATTAAGACTTCTCCTGTTGATGTTTGCGTTATTGGAGAGGGTGATTTTATTTTTGCAGATGTTATTGATTGTTTGGGCACAGATAAACTTGCCGAAGTTCACGGAATCGCTTTTAAAGATAACAATGAAATAAAAATTACTCCGAAAGATAAGGGTTTTTTGCAGGAGCTTGACAAGCTTCCGTTTCCTGCGTGGGATTTGTTTGACTTGTCAGAATACCATATGACGCGCAATATGTGTCGTAAAAATCCTGTTGGCTGGATTGAGACAAGTCGTGGTTGTCTGTATGGCTGTGTTTATTGTAACAAAAACATTTTTGGTCAGAATTTTCGTGCTAAAAGTGCTGAGCGTACTGTTGATGAAATGCAGTACATGCTTGATTGTGGTTTTAAGGAGATTCAGATTGCTGAGGATATGTTTACAACAGATGCTGTTCGCGTGAAGAAAATTTGTGAATTGATTGTTGAGCGTGGCATGAAGTTTCCTTGGGCTACAACGACAGGCATTAGAGTTGATAGTGTGACGCCTGAAATTCTTAAAGCGATGAAAGCTGCTGGCTGTTATCGCGTTTATTACGGCTTGGAGTCTGGCAGTCAGGAAGTGTTGAACAAAATTCATAAAGGTGCTACTGTGCAGCAGGCGCGCAATGCAGTTCAGTGGGCTAAGGATGCTGGTTTGGAGGTTTTTGGCTTTTTCATGATTGGGCTTGATGGTGAGACTGAGAAAAGCATGCAGGAGACTATTGATTTTGCGACATCGCTGGATCTTGATTTTGCTAAGATGAGCATTATGAGCCCTTTGCCAGGCACACCGATTTTTGATGATTATAAAAAGAAAGGTTATTTGAAGAATGTTGACTGGAACAAATTTAATTATTATGTTCCTCCTGAAGAGCTTTACACGCACCCAAATCTGAGTTGGGATGTGATTCACAAGTATTACAAATTATTTTATCGCAGGTTTTATTTCAGGCCGAGATTTATTGTTAAGCGTGTTTTGAAATCAATCCAAACTGGCGCTATTGTTGATGACGTGCGTGGTTTTGTGCAGAATAGTTGGTTTTGAGTGGTGTGCAGTCGAAAATGTATCCTAATTCTTTGTTTTTGTCAGAGAATGTTTTTATCTTCTTACACCTGTTAATTGTGTTCCACAATGGTCCTTCTTTGTTTAGTTTTGGAAAATCAATGAAAACAACAGTGCCACCTTCTTTTTTGAACTGCTCAAGTAAAAGTTTTGACTTGTTTTCATTATCATCGCCAAAACTCAGTGAAACAAATCCAGGATACCACGACTGGTTAACAGTTCTTGCCAGCCTGTCGTGAAGGGCAGTTATACTGTAAGGTTTTCTGTCAAAGTAATCAAACTTGGT
>CAYPAC010000007.1:8781-17844 GCA_964408615.1 uncultured Methanosarcinales archaeon | reverse complement strand
ACTTTGGAAAAACATACTCGCCAATGTTCATGTTCGGCTCATACGCACCATCAAACGAGTTTAAACTATGGAGCGAAGTACCGTTAGAATAATTAATTAGGAAAAGAAGCCAAAACCCTGCCCAAATCATACAAACACTTAGACCAGCCAGGATACATCAAACTAAAAATTCTGCGCTCATCATCATCAACAGAACTCGCAGCAACAGCATCAGTATGCTCATATTTTGTCAAACCGTCAGACATCAAAAAATTAATGCCACCATTCGCACGCCAAGACTCAAAATTAATTTTTTCAGCCTCTTTTTCAACCTTATCCTCATGCATCTCAGCAACAGAAAGTTCAGTTCGTTCATCATCAGAACTCATTAACAAATCATAATATTTCTTTCCAGAATCATCACCTGAGTAAAACTCTTCACGACCGCTGTATGTTTCATAAAAATTCTTTTCATCACTGCCAGAATATGCATCAGCGCCACTAACAGTTATTTCATTATCTGTTTTACCAGTTAAAGATACGTCATCAACATCATCAGACTCAACAGTATCTCCCAAATCATCAGCATCCACTTCTTTTTTCACATCATCCTTTTCAACAATTGCGTGCAAACTCATTTCCAACAATCTTAAGTTCACAATATTTAAACCTTATGCACGAATTTCCGAGTTCGCAAGCTCACTCAGGAAATTCAACAACAAAAATCAGTTAGTTTTATAAGTTCCAATATTCACTGACTATAATGGAGGACGAAAGTAAATAATAAATAGTTGTCTTCCATTAATAAATGAAGGACATTTGATAAAATCCTCGAAGATTTTCCACGAGTCTATGACTGGTGGTCAGATAGGTGGAAAATCTTCGGGACTATATTGGAAGACAAAAGCAATTAATAAGAAATTGTTGTCTTCCAATATCAACCAAAGACAGTTAGATATGTCTTTGGTTATAAAAGAAAATCGACCCGAGCCCGAAGGGCGAGAATCCGACCAGTCTCTGACTGGTCGTGGTCGATTTTCTTTTTAGAAAAGATATCAAAATATTAAGATATCAATTATTTGTGTCCTTCATTATAACAAAAAGGGTGAACAAATGCAGTTCAAGATAGAACGAAAAACACAATTCACAGAACCAGACTATCCTCCAGAAGATTACAAGTCAGCACAAAAATTTGCAGACGCAATAAAAAGAGAGTTAGGAACAGAATTTCTAAAAGCAGTAGTTCTGTTTGGCAGTACAGCACGTGCAGAAACAAAAACAATACAAGAAAGAGACATTGATGTGTTGTTGATAATAAATGACTTAACAATAGTTCTCAATCCAGAAGTCATAAGTGCATATAGGGTGATCGTAGAAAAAACAGCAAGCAAAACAAACAAAAGACTACACATCACAACACTAAAACTCACTAATTTTTGGGACTATTTAAGAAACGGAGACCCATTGGCGATTAACATTTTAAGAGACGGAGTAGTACTGCACGACACAGGGTTCTTCATGCCAGCACAAGCACTATTATACCAAGGACGAATACGACCAACAACAGAAAGCATTTGGGGATACTTTGTAAGAGCCCCAGCAACACTAAACAATTCAGAATGGCACGTCCTACAGGCAACACTGGATTTGTACTGGGCAGTCATAGACGCAGCACACGCAGCACTAATGAAAGTAGGAGAAGTACCACCAACACCAGCACACGTTTCAGAATTAATCGAGAAAAAACTTGCTGTAAAAGGACGCGTGCCAAAAAGAACAGCACAAGTCATGGAATTCTTCTACAAACTCAGCAAACAAATAACACACAGAGAACTCACAAAAATAAACGGCAAAGACTACGACAAGTACAAAAAAGAAGCAGAACAATTCATAGAACAAATGAAAAAAAGAGTAGAGGAAAAAGCATGAGAACATTGCTGTTATTAATTATTTTAATTAGCGTATTTGTTGCTGCAGAAGAATACGAAAAACCAAAAACAGAATACACACTTATAATAAAAGATTTGCAAACAAAACAACAAATTGACACAAAAGCAATAGTAAAAATATATGATGTAGAAGGAAAATTTATGTTTGTAACAGAAGCAAAAAATGGAGTTGTTATGCTTGAAGAAATGTCACAAGGAAAGTATATTGCTGTTGTTAACGCACAAAAATATGAACCAAAAAAAATAGAATTCTCAGTTGTACCCGCAGCAGCAGTGCCAATGGAAACAAAAATTTATCTCAGCCAGCCAACATTTGAAGAAGAAAAACTCAAAAAAGAATTAGAACAGAAAGAAGAATTAACAGAACCAGAAGAATTAGAAGAAGAACTTCAAGAAGAAATAGAAGAATTGGGAGATGAAGTTGATGATTTTGATGATGAAGAGTTTGAAGAAGAAGATGAACGTTATCAGGCATGTTATGTCCCAGTATCAACAGCACTAAAAACAGCAGTAAAACTAAATCCAGACGGAATCTGCATGGGTGGACAGCTGGGAACATTAATAGTGCCGCCAGCATTTGTAAATAATGATAACAAGCCGATAATTGATTTAAAACCAAAAGGAGAGTTCAGCACAATAAAAAGCGTTTTGACCTGCAAGATACCATGCGAAGTGAAGGTTAAAAAAACATGTCTAAAAGATTTCGGGGTTAGTCATTTAGGGGCAAACTATGAAGAAAACTTAGTAGACAGAAGAAGATGCGGAGACACAATAGAACCTCCAATAAAAACACCAGCATTACCACAACCACCACAATTCATGCCGCCACAATTAAAACAATCATGCACAGGATGCGAACAAGACAACAAATGCCTGCCATACGGCACGCGCATCACACAAAAAAGCGAGCAAAATTATTGTGATATAAACGGTGCTTTAAAATTACAAAAACCATTACAAGAAAAATGCGACAACAATTATGAATGCAACAGCAATGCCTGCAGTAACGGAGCATGCACAGACATACAAGAAAAAATAGAAAAATTAGAAAAAGAATTAGAAGAACAAAAAACAATACTCAGAAAAATACTTGATTTCTTTAAAGGATGGTTTGGGTGATTGTTAAACTAACTCATCTATTTCCTTTTCAAAACGCTGAATTGCCCAATTGAAGTTTTTATCTTTCTTGAACGTGTTGGCGATGAACAACAATTTTATCACCCAATAAAGTTTTATGCGAAAACGAAAGTTTGCTTCATCAATTTTGACATCCTGTTTTTTCAAGCACTTAAAATATTCCTGAAGCAGTTTTTCATACAAAGTACTGTGCCTGCCTTTTTCGTCAACATAACCTGCAAAATCCCAAGCAGGATCACCACTCATAGACCATTCAAAATCAATCAGTGCAGAAATACGCTCATTATTGACAATAACATTATCAAATCCAATATCGCCATGAAGCAATTTTCCTTTTGTTCCAATGAAGTATTCTTTATACTTTTTAAAAAAAGCATTTAGTTTTTTGCAGAATATTTTGTATTTTTCTGCTGTCAAAACTTCATCTTTTTGGTTTCGTTTTTCAGCATAAACAGCATTCAAGCACTGAAATGTTTTTGTTTTAAGAAAGTTAAACCAGTCTTTATGCGTGCCTCTTAACTTATTCGTTTTAAATTCAATCAAACCAGTTCTTTGCACACTTATTTGATGCAGGTATGCCAGAATTCCTGCTAATTCTTTTAGATATACAAGTTTATTCTTTGCGGCACTAAGCTGTTGACCTTCAACAAATCTCTGGACAAGAAAATGATTTCCGTTAGTATCAAGACTGTGCAGGATTACGTCGGCAGTAGGTATTTCAGGATGAGCATCAAGAAATTCACTCACTGCAAAAATTCTCAGTTGCTTTCTTTTTTGTTCTGACTCAGAAGAACACTTGCCAGAAACAATCAATAATTTACCAACATTTGAATCAACAACATACACTTCATTAACAGCGCCCTGTTTTGAATTCAAGCGAAGAGATGATTTGTTAATTATTATAGATTGTTTTCTCAGTTCATTCTCGATAATATTGATGTTGATTGACATTTTAGAAATAAAGATTTAAGTTATTTATAGATTTTTCGGAACCAAAATTATTATTTCTCAGGCACTTTCTGCAATACAAAAAATCCAATGACGAAGAAAACCAACAAAGAAGTTAAAGCAATAGAGTAATTGTACCACGAAGCCAAAGCTCCAAAAATAATAGGGCCGAGAATGCCTGAAAACTTGTCAGCAAGTTCTGTGTAGCCAAAAAATTGCCCAACATTATGTTTTGGACTCAAACTGAGAAGCATTGGACGCGACGAAGTCCACACAGCACCCAAAGCAATACCGCCAAGCATGCCGACGCCAACAAAAGACCAATAATTAGGATTGAATAATAAGACCAATACAACAAGAATCCACAAAATACCTGCAATGCTTAAACATTTTTTTGCACCAATCCTGTCAACAAGCCTGCCGAACATCAAAGAACCAAGTGTTGCCGCAACAGAAAAAATAACGTAAACAATCATGAAATCCTGAATAGAAAGACCAATCTGCTGGCGGGCATAAAGAAACAAAAAAATAATAACTGCATTAATCGCATCAACATACGAAAAGAGTGCGATTAAGAAAGAAGGCATGCCCTTATGCTTTGAGAAATGACGAACAGTATTGCAAACTTCTTTTATAGACGAAATAATTCTCCTGAAAGAAACAACTGCATGATTGCCTTTCTCACGAATCATGAAAAAAGTCGGAAGAGAAAGAATCAGGAAAAAAATCCCTGTTGCAGGAAACATTAATTTAAGCGCAAACTCAGAATCCCAGCCAAACAACAAAAAAATAATCCAAGCCATAGCAAGACTTGCCAATGTGCCAACATAACCAAAAGCAGTACCAATGCCAGAAATAAACCCAACATCTTTTTTATTTGAAATACTCGGAAGCAATGCGTTATACGTTGTCAATGCAGCATGATAAAAAAAAATAGCAAACAAGCCAAACAACAAAGCAGGCAATAATGAAACAAAACCAGTCACTGAAGTGAAAACGACGCACAGTAATGTTGAAATAATAATGAACGGCAGACGACGCTTTAAAATATCAGACAAAGCACCAAGAACAGGAACAATTAAGCCCACAAATAACATAGAAAGACCAAAAACCAAACCAATCTGAAATTCAGTCCCGCCCAAAGTTTCCTTAATGTAAAGAGGAAAGAAAAACGTAACAAACAAAGCAGAAAACGCAGTATTCGACAAATCATACATGCTCCACGCAAAAACATTCTTTTTATTCATCAATAATAATACCTCTTTTTACACAAAACAGCTATGGATAGCATTACTCTTCTTATAAAATCTTTTATTGATTTTTTAGAAGCAGTAGTCTTTCTGAAAAACATTTTTTTTCCAAAACTAATTTCAACAATTCTTTCAAGCTTGGGAAATGTTCTGTAAAAAGGCCACAATTCAAATGTATTGCTAATGCCAACAGGAACAACTGGAGCTTTAGAAGCATACGCTAACGCACCAGCACCAGTTGCTTTAATTATTTGAAGTTCACCATCACGCGTTCTTCCACCCTCAGGAAAAATAACAATAATGTTGCCTGCGTTAAGTTTATCAATACCTTCCTTAATTGAGCCGTTGACAAACAAAGTTTTGAAATATCTGCCAAGAATCAAACGACTCCACCAGTATTTGCCAAGCCATTTAATGCCAATAAAATAAACAGGACGGTTCAAGTGAGGAATAACAACACACCACAACAAAACAGCATCAATATAACTTGAATGGTTTGCAGCAATAATGAACGGGCCTTTTTTAGGAAGATTATCAAGACCTGAGAGTTGTTTTACAAAAATAAGTTTAATAAGAGGAACCATTGTTTTTCTTAAAAGGAAGTACACCATCTTTTGAGAAGAAAAGAATAAAACAAGTATATAAAACGGTAGGTTTAAAAACAAACAACAGTTCCTGATGCCAATGCCAACACTTTACGAAAAATTACAAACAGCAGAAAACGTGAATATTTATTTGAAAGGAGCGCGTGGGCGATATATTGATGTAATGAGAGCATTTGAAGACGCACCAGGAATTGTTGCAGTAGCAAAAACATTATCTGATGAACCATTGCCAGAAATTGCAGTACCAGATTATCAAAGAAAAATCATTGAAAATGCAACTGCAAACCCAATACTTCTTAACGCACTGCAAGGAAAACAAACAATAGAACAAAAATTAGAGGAACTTGCAGAACGCTATCCGCACAAACGAATTTTCCCAAGCAGAGAAAACTTACAGCATAATCAAGAAGTAGAAGAATTAGGAGAGTTGGTTTCACATGTTGGCAGGTTAAAAACAGGTGGTGTGCTGGCCTCGGAAAATCTTCTTTCTGGAGCAGGATTCATGATCACATTAACATATGCAATTATGTTGCCAATAGTTGGTGCAATACACTTTAATGACAAAGGCACTGAAGCTTCACAACAATCTTTACAAACAATGCGATATGCTTTCTTAGTCTTTGTGCCTGCAGTAATGGCAGTGCTTGGAGGACTAATGGGGTATGCACTTGCAAATAATTCTTCAAGCATAGAAACTGCAAAAGAACAATCACACTACATCGACATAAAGATTGCAGAACTTTATGCACGGAAAATATCTGTAATTGCACCTTCTGAAAAGCAGTTGATTGTTGAAGACTTGTAAGCAATACAAAGTTTTATTAAACATTTTAATCATTCATTACCTAATAAAAGTGATTTATAAACGTAACGCTTAAATAACAATAAAATACAGTTAATCTAATGAGAGATTATTTTACAAAAAAAGAGCTGATGCGATTAAATTGGAAAACAATAGAACGAATGCAGAGAAAAAGATTCAGAGCAACAATACAACACTTACTGCCGCACGTTCCAGCATACGCAAGCCTTTTTGCAGAACATTCTGTTGAGCCACGCAGGATTAAATCAGTGGAAGACTGGCAAAAACAAGGACTGCCATTGTTCAAAAAAAAATACTACATCAAAAGCCCACAATCATTTGTTGTATCACCTGATGCCGGACAAGCATTCTCAGCGTATAAGAATTATATTGGCAGTATTCACAAAATGGAAAAACTGATGCTGATTACAACAGCAATATTTGCACCAAACAAAACAAAAAAAATAGTATCTGCATTCTACCAGCCAAAAATGCCCTTCTTTTCAGGCGGCACAGAAAGCGGCAGTCCAACACCTGTTTTTATCACAGCACACCAAAAAAAATTACTGGAAAAAAACATTGAACAAATTGCAGAACTAATTAACGATGTTCATGGCATCAAAACAGGCAATACTGCAGGCATGAATTTATTTCCATACGGGCCACACCTTGCATGGCACGCAGCACACTTAGCGTTAGACATTGCATCAGACCTAAACCTAAGCACAGCAGCAGGAGGAGCAATACCAACAGAAAGACTGGCAATAATGGCACAAACATTCAAACCACAAATAATCGCAGGCATGCACGACTACTTAAAACACAGATTTTTTCCAGCAGTGGCAAAATTAACTGACAAAATGCCAATAAGAACACTCATCATGAACGGAGCAACAAAAATGACAAATGCAGACAGGGAAAATCTTTCAAAAACAGCACGCACAGCAGGCATTGTACAACCAATAATACTTGACTTATACGGAGCATCAGAACTGAAAGAAGACTTACTGCCGGAATGCACACCAAACTCAGGATTTCATCACATTGCACCATTATCAACAATAATAAGGACGATAAAAACAAAAAGAACAGATGAAAACTTCATAACAGACTGGGAATTCACAAAACCAGAAGAGGGGGGATATACCGCAATATGGACAATAGACGGCGCAGGAACACTATTTGAAGGATATCTTTTAGGAGACCATTACGAAAAAATCAGCAGAGATACGTGCAAACATTGCGGATTAAAAGTTGAAAGGATTCACAATGTTAACAGAATAAAAGACATAAAAGCACAACAAAAACTAACAGGAATAATTGAACAAAAAATAAAAGGAACAAGAATAAACTTAACTGCATTACGAGATGAATTATTAAAACAAAGTTATGTAAAAGAAGCACAACTTGTTGTCGGAAAAAAAGAACTCACAATAAAGTTTGCAACAACACTGCCAGAAAAAAAAGCAGTAAACGCAGTCAAGAAAACAATTGCGGGACTTGAAATAACCCCGAAAATAGAAATTGTTTCTTTAGAAGAGTTACTGCAAAAAGAAAGAAAGTTTGAACCGATTGTTATTGGAGAATAATTATTTTCTTTCTAAAATAATTTTGTTGTTGAATCTATCTCAACCCATTCTCAAACAACCAATTAATTATGTCCAAATCAACACGCTCTTTTGAAAACATGTCAGTACCATGACCTGCATTCTTGTAATATTTTTCATCCTCAGTTTCACTAATACTTGCCTTGATGATTTGTTGAGAAGAAGTCAGAGCATACAAGTCATCCTCAGAAGCAATAACCAACAATGGTTTAAGGTTCTCATCAGCACCATTAAGCACACGAACACCACGATAATCAAGACCAGGGGACAACAAAATTATTGCTTTCACAGATTTATCAAACACACCATAATTAAGCACGCTGTTTGCGCCAATGCTTGCACCAATTAAAATCACGTTATTAATATTCTTAGACCACAAAAAATCCTTAGCAGCCTTGACATCATTGGTTATACTTTTAAATTCTGGTTCTGAAAAAGCACGCCACCTCCAATTCGGAGTACTGTTCCCATGACCGCGCATGTCAATTGATATTACAGAATAGCCAGCAGACTGCAAAGTTCTTGCAAAACTATTCCAGTCACTTCTATTACGATCAAGCATGTGAACAAGAACAATGCCAAAAGAACTATCTGGCTTTTCAAAAAAAGAATAAGCAATTTGCTTATTATCATTAGTTGTCAGAATTCCATCAACAGGAGCTAAAAGATTGTTCTTGTTAAAAACATCATCCTTTATTTTTAGTTCTTGATTTACATAACAACTTGTTATCAATAACAAAATTATTAACAATAATTTCTTCATTTGTCTGAAACCTCTTTGGTAAT
>CAYPAC010000007.1:0-8771 GCA_964408615.1 uncultured Methanosarcinales archaeon | reverse complement strand
ATAACTATGACAAAAACAGAATGCTTCATAAACAAAAACATAACAAAAGAGATATAAAAAACCTTTTCTTTTTAAAAAGAAAAGGTTTAACAAAAGAAACTATTAATTGCGCAAAAAGAAACAAGAACAGATGAGTACAATCACTTCTTTATAATACCAAATCTCGTAATATACGGAACATTTGCGAGATTTGGTAGTATAGTAAATCACACTATTTTTGTTCCATTATTTATGTGATTTACTATAAGATCCAATACCACTTGATTAAACTTGTTGAAGGAGTGAGAGCTTTCCGAGCACGTCAAGAAACCACTCAACATCAAAAAATTTATTGTCATCATCACTTCACACCACCTGTTTTAATTGGGTGGTTCTTGACGTTTTCCTCAACAACAACCACACACCTGCAACAAACATGGGAATATTAAAAAATTGCGAAATTGTCAAAGGACCAAACATTCCTTCCGGAGCTCGAATAAACTCCGTCAATGTTCGAAAAATAGCGTATAACAATAAGAATAATCCAAACGAAAAACCATTTTTTAATTTTTTGTCTTTCAAAAACCACAGCACAGAAAAAATCACAATATTATAGCCAGCTTCATACAACTGATTAGGATGCCTAAAAACAAAATTTCCGAATGCATTAAGCTCATTATGAAAATTAACACCCCAAGGAAGCAAAGTTGGAACACCATACAATTCACCATTAATAAAATTACCAATCCTGCCAAATACCTGTCCGAGAGCAAGAGGAACAATAAAAACATCGGCAAGTTGCAATAATTTTGTGTTGTATTTTTTACACAACCAGACAAAAGTCAAAAACATTGCAAAAAGAGCGCCATGAAAACTAAGACCGCCAGTCCAAAACATAAAAATTTCAATAGGGTGCTGTGTGTAGTACGAAAAGTCCCAGAACAAAACTGCAAATAATCTCGCGCCAACAATCAAAGCAACAGTCAACCAAACAAAAAAACTATCAATCTGGTCATCACTAAGCTTTGAATACTTCTTGACATACCACAAAACAAACAAAAAAGCAAAAACATACATCAAGCCATACCACCTAATCTCAAAAGGGCCAAGTTCAAAAATTGTTGGATTAATATTGTGGAAGAACACCATTCTTACTCAACTCACGAGCAACACGCCATATATAAACTTTTGTTATCGTCAGAGCTGGCAGAAACAAAACAAGACCAAGCAAATATGCTGCTTCAAGACGCCACATTCCTGCCTGAATCATCAAAATGTCAATCACCAAAAAAAAAGCAAGAATCAACAACAAAGGGGGGGCAAAATCACGATAGCCATTCCAGCCAGCCTTAAAACCAATCCTGACACTTCCGGCGATATAAGAAAGAATCATAAAATACAAAATAATCAAGCTCATGACAACAACAAAAATGCCCCAAACACCACTTGGAACATATTCAGGATTAAGCTTTATCAAAATAGTTGTGCGAATATTCAACAACAAATCACCGAAATAATAAACAATAAACAAACCAAACCACAAAATATTTGTTAAAAAAAAAGAACGCAAATATTCCTTCCAAGAAATATTAAAACCAGCAACCTCGCTGGAAATCTTCCACACAAAACCTTGAAAAACACAATACAAGAAATAAACAACAAAACCCAACAATAACAACAACAGGAAAAATTTGACTACAAATCCATTAAGCGGCGGAGAAAAAAGAATGTCAACAAGACTTTTGTTGTTGATATAAGACCTTCCTGTTGTTTTCAAAGCATCAGAAACCAAAGAACTAATAACAATAACATACTCTGTAAGCTTTTCAAACACAGGAAAACTAAGCCAGCCGTAAGCAAAAAAGAAAAACAAGTCAATAGCAATACATTCAATAACTTTCAACGGATTCTGCCAGCAGGATTTAAGAGTATTCGCCGCCTCGTCAAACCATAACATTTATCCCACCACCAGCGAACGAGCCAATTCCTCAGGATTAGGAGACGGAAAAAAATAATTAAGATTCAAAATAATTAAAACTAACAAAACAAAAACAATTGCAAGAACAACAAAAAAAAACAAGTCTTTAGACATTTCATCACGACTTATAGCAGCACCACGCATCCTCATCAGGAGCATGCCTGCACTTATAACCCAGATTTTCTTTCAAATTATCAACCAAAGCATTGTCAGTCACCACAAGACCGCCTGGAAAATTGCACCATTTTTCATTGACATTAACTGCAACAAAACCAACACCAAAATTAGGTACAATCATCACGTGCTGAAAAAGAAACACCAAAGAAATAATGGCAACAATTGCAACAACCCCTAACATGGCAAACATGGCGTTCTTTTTAGACTCATCACTGACATCAAGATTCTTCAACGGCAGCTGAAACGAAAGCTTAGTCATAAAGCACCCCCTTTTCAAGAATAAAAAACAGTACAGGTTTAAATAGTTTTCCAAAAAACGCAAGCTTTAAATACAACCAACGTTTTTATGAAATATCATTCTGAGGTGGTAAGTATTCTTATGAAAAATACTGAAGAAGAAACATTAAAAGGTACAACTACAGTTGGAATTGTTTGCAAGGAAGGCATTGTTCTTGCTGCAGACAGAAGAGCAACAGCTGGTTTTGTTGTCAATAAGAAAGCAAAGAAGATTATTCAGATTACTGATTCAATGGCAGTCACCATGGCTGGCTTGGTTTCTGATGCACAATTATTGTCCAAATTAGTCAAGGCGGAACTGAAGCTGAAAGACCTGCAAAGCAACAGAACAGCAAACATGCGAGAAGCTGCAAACCTTCTCGGCGGAATGCTGTACGCAAACCTGAGGAAAATGTCAATGGTGCCAGGAATTGTTGGCTTTTTGTTGGGCGGAAAGGACAATGAAGGATTTCACCTCTATGATTTGGGCATTGACGGCTCAGTAACAGAAGTTGATGATTATGTATCAGATGGTTCAGGCAGTGTTTTTGCATTCGGTGTTTTGGAAACACTGTTCAAAAAAAGCATGTCTGTCGACGAAGGCGTAAAACTTGCCGCACGCGCAATAAATGCCGCACTACAACGCGACGTAAATACAGGAAACGGAATTGACGTGCTGACAATAACAGACAAAGGCGTTCAGATGGTCATGGAAAAGGAGCTTACTGTTAAGCTTGATATTTGAGAGTGATATTTTAACTAAAAATTTCTGGAAAACAAACAATGGTTGACATCATTCAGGAAATACTAAAATTCCTGCCTGCAGACAAGATTTCAGCAGCAGGATTTGAAGGCGCAAACATCGTGCTCTACACAAAAGACTCAAATTTTTTCCTGAACAATGAAGGCATTATCAGAAAAGTTGTTGACGAATTCAAAAAACGCGTTGAACTAAGACCAGACCCAAGCATTAATTTAGCACAAGAAAAAGCTGAAAAAGAAATACAAACAATTCTGCCGGAAGAAGCAGGCATTGGCAACATTATTTTTGACACGCAAAGAAGTATTGTTATCATCGAAGCAGACAAGCCAGGACTGGCAATCGGAAAACAAGGTGAATTACTGAAGGTTATCCGCGAAAAAACATTGTGGGTTCCATACGTCAGAAGAATGCCTGCAATACGTTCTGTTCTTATAGAAAACATCCGCGCAGTTCTTTACCAAAACTCAGAATACCGCCGCAAGTTTTTAGACAAAGTCGGCCACAGAATTTATGACGGCTGGATGCGAGAAAAAAAACACGAATGGGTCCGCGTCACTTATTTAGGCGGAGCACGACAAGTTGGCAGAAGCTGTATTTTATTGCAAACGCCAGAATCACGAATCTTGTTAGACTGCGGCATAAATGTTGCTGCTGAAGAACCAAGCGAAGCATATCCACTTCTTGATGCTCCTGAATTCAACATAAACGATTTAGATGCAGTAATTGTCAGCCACGCACATATTGACCATTCTGGTTTTGTGCCATACCTGTTCAAATATGGCTATAGAGGACCAGTTTATTGCACCGCGCCAACACGAGACGTTATGGCACTATTAATGTTGGACACAGTCAAAATAATGAAGTCTGAAAACCGTGAATTGCTGTATGACACAGATGACATAAAAGAAATGGTCAAACACACAATCTGTCTGGATTTTGGCGAAGTAACAGACATAACACCAGATGTCCGCATGACAATGTACAATTCCGGACATATAATAGGCGCAGCAATGGTTCATTTGCACATCGGCAATGGCTTGCATAATCTAATGTACACAGGGGACTTAAAGTTTGGAAGAACATTACTTCTTGACCCTGCACACACAATATTTCCCCGCCTTGAAACATTGATGATTGAAAGCACTTACGGCGGAAAAATGAATGTTCTTCCTCCGCAGAGAGAGCAGGACGAGTTTTTAGGAGAAGCAATCAAGACAACACTTAAGAGAGGCGGCAAAGTATTAATGCCTGTGCTTGGTTCAGGCAGAGCGCAAGACGTCATGGTAATGATTGAATCAATGGTGAGAAATGGAAACCTTGAAAAAATCCCGGTATACGTAGACGGATTAGTGTGGGACATTACTGCAATTCATACTGCTTATCCTGAATTTTTGAATCGCAATATTAGAAAACTAATTTTTCACAAAGACCAAAACCCATTCCTTTCAGAAATTTTTCATCATGTTGGAAGCCAAAAAGAACGCATGCAACTTATTGAAGAAACAGGACCATGCATAATTCTTGCAACATCAGGAATGCTTGTCGGCGGACCTTCTGTAGAATATTTAAAAATGCTCGCAGACAACCCAAAAAACATGCTCATTTTTAGCTGTTTTGCACCAGAAGGCAGTCTGGCAAACAGAATTCTAAAAGGCGAGCGCGAATTAATATTCAAAGTCGGCAACAAAACAGAAATAACACCAATAAAACTTGAAGTGTTCAAACTCGAAATTACAGACCATAGCGATCGTAAACAACTGATGAACTTTATTTTCAAATGCATTCCACGCCCAAAAAAAGTTATTCTTAATCATGGTGAGAATAGCAGAATTCTCGACTTGGCAAGCTCTGTTCACAAACTCGGCAGGATTGAAACAGCCGCGCCGAGAAATCTTGAGAGCATAAGACTGCGTTAATCATTCGATTATAATCGAAAGTTTTAAATATAACTATAAATATAATTTAATTAACAGGCGAGTTATATGACAACAATACTGCAATATGCAAAAAAGGTAGGGGGTTCGTTGATGGTGCGCATTCCAAAAGAAGTGGCTGAAATAGAACAAATAAGGCATGGACAAATGGTTAAATTGGAAGTACACCGTTTAAGAAAAGACTGGTTTGGAGCCCTTAAAGGAATAGGCCAGTTAAAAAAAAAGGAAAAACTAAGCTTGCATGACTAAACTTGTAATAGATTCTGCTGCTTGGGTTGAGTATCTTCAAGGAAGTTTAAGAGCAGAAAAACTAAAAAAATATTTTGAAAATTCTGAATTATTTACTACATCAATAACAGTAGCAGAAGTGGTTGCTAAAGCGCTCAAAAAAGGTTTATCAGAAGAGATAGTTGTTGACGCTATTCAATCAATGTCGACAATATTACCTGTTGACTTTGCATTAGGGGCTGAAGCAGGGAAAGTATATGCAGAATTAAGGAAAACCCGTCCAAAAATAGCTTTGGCAGATGCATTTACGTTATGCGCGGCCCGCAAAATTTCTGCAAAAGTAGTAACCTTTGATAACGATTTTCATGGACTTTCAGACGCGATAGTTATTAATTGATTTATCTGAAGAAAACAATTATAAACCTCTTTTGTTTGTTTCACACTAAAAGAAATTATTGTCAATAACGATTTTGTTTCGAAACATTCTTAAAAAACAATAGTGTTGAACTATTATGCGCTTTATTTCATTATGGCTTTGCGGCATTTGTATTGTTATGTTTATTGTGCAACCTTTAGTAGGAACAAATGCAGTCATTCTTAATCGTTCGTTGGTATGGCAAGAACCATGGCGGTTTGTAACCTCTATTTTCGCGCATGCAAACGTTGGTCATTTGTTGTCAAACCTATTTGCACTTGGATTGTTTGGATTGGTACTTGAAGGCAGAATCGGTCCTCGGCGCGTGTTGTGGTTGTTTATTATATCGGGAATTTTGATTAATGTGTTTAGCCCATATCCGCGTTCGCTTGGTGCGTCTGGCGCGATTTTCGCAATTCTTGGTGCATTAATTGTGTTACGTCCGTTTATGATGGTATGGGTGAGTGGTATTCAAATGCCAATGATTATTGCAGGCGTAGTGTGGCTTGCGCAAGATATTTTTGGCGTGTTTATGCCAACAAATGTTGGAAATATTGCACACATTGCGGGATTGTTTTTAGGCATCGGCACAGGATTGTTTTTGAGAAAGAAATTTGCTGATAGGCCAAAACCAAAAATCCCGCGTGATAAAGCGCTTGAAAAAGAGCTTGATAATTGGGAAGACAGGTATATGGGCAAATAATACAACAAATAATGAATTAAAGAGAATATCACCACATGGCAAAACTATTTAAAGAATCTCCATTTTTTTGCTAAAACGTGATGACCCAAAACTTTATCAGGAATATTTTTTACTCTATTTTTGTTATTATTCTTTTAGCATTTGTTGGCGGGATAAGCCTGTATACTGATTGGCTTTGGTTTACTGAAATTGGTTTTCAAAATATTTTCACAATCCTGTGGAGTACACGGTTGTTGGCAGGTCTAATCGTAGGTGCAGTAGTGTTTTGTGTTGTATATCTCAACATTTTTGTCTGTGAATTTCTGTCCAAAGGTAAAAAGATTCATCCGCATCATCGGCCAAAACCTCTTATCATTATAGAAGGTGACATAGAACGTAATATTGATGTTGGCGATTTTGTCAAGAAATTCATTGTTCCTGTTCTGTGCGTCGTTGCAGTCTTTGCAGGATTTTTTGCAGCAGGGCAATGGCAAACAATATTGCAATACATTTATCAAACTCCTTTTGGCATCAATGATCCGATTTTCGCAAAAGATATCGGTTATTACATTTTTTCGTTACCATTCATTCAGCTGCTTTTATCCTTAGGACATTGGGTTATCATTGTTTCATTTCTTTCTTCTGCCACGGTGTATTATTTCAAAGGTGCAGTTTCATTCAAGCACAGCTCATGGACTATCGACAAAAGTACAACTGTTCATCTCGCAATGTTGCTCGCGCTTGGATTTGGGCTTACTGCACTTAAAATTTATTTTGTGCGAATGCCAGAAATACTGTATTCAACCTATGGAACATTGTTTGGCGCAAGTTATACTGCTATTCATGTATACCTGCCTTTTTTGAAAATTCACTTTGTGATTTCCGTTCTTGCAGCAATTGCAATTTTCTTTGGAAGCTTGCTCTCAAAACAAAAATCACTCACCATTGTTGTCATATCTTTTGCCCTCTACTTTGGTGCTTCTGTCATTGGAGGCATTATCTATCCACTTACATTCGAACAATTTGTGGTAAAACCAAATGAGCTGGTTAAAGAAACACCGTTTATCCAACATCACATTACTGCAACGCAAAAAGCATGGGGCATTGATAGTATTGAAGAACGAGATCTCAACGGAGAAAGCGAGCTCACGTATGAAGACGTTAAAAACAATCAATTAACAATCAAAAACATTCGCTTGTGGGATCGTGAACAACTGCTGAGCACCTTTAGCCAGATTCAAGAAATCAGAACGTATTATGATTTTGTTTCCGTTGACAACGATCGCTATCAATTAGGCAAAGAATACAGACAAGTAATGCTTTCTGTACGAGAGCTAAACTCTGAGTCATTGCCTAGCAGAACATTCATCAACGAACGACTGACATTTACGCACGGTATGGGATTAACGCTTGGGCCAGTAAACGAAGTAACACAAGAAGGCTTGCCTGTTTTGTGGATTAAAGACCTGCCGCCAGTATCAAGAATTCCTTCATTAACAGTCAAGCGGCCAGAGATTTATTTTGGTGAACTCTCAAATGACTATGTCCTTGTTAAGACAAAGACCAAAGAATTTAATCATCCTTCAGGAGAAGAAAACATTTTCACCACATACCAAGGCAATGGGGGGGTAGTGCTGAGCTCAGCATTGCGCAAAGCATTGCTTGCTTGGCAGTTCAAATCAGCCAAGATAATTTTATCAAACGATATCACTTCTGAAAGTCGTATTTTGTATTTCAGAAACATTTATGACCGTGTGAGAAAAGCATTGCCATTTTTGCGATTTGATAGCGATCCGTACTTGGTCATTGCTGACGGACAGTTAAAATGGATTTATGATGCGTATACCACAAGCAATAATTATCCCTATGCGCAGCCAGTGCGAGGTGGAATAAATTACATGCGAAACTCAGTTAAGGTTGTGATTGATGCATATGATGGAGATATTCAGGCATATGTTGCAGACCCAAAAGATCCGCTCATTCAAACATTCTCAAACATGTTCCCCGGTGTCTTCAAGAACATTCAAAATCTGCCTACTGTGCTCAAAGAACATATTCGTTATCCGCAAGATCTCTTTACCTATCAAACAGCATTGTACGCTACGTACCACATGGATCAGCCACAAATCTTCTACAACAAGGAAGATCAGTGGGAAATTCCAACAATTACTGACGAAGAACCAATCATGCGTCACTTAATCATGAAGCTTCTCGGAGAAAAGGAAGAAGAATTCATTCTCATGCTTCCGTTTACGCCGCGAAAGAAAAACAATCTTGCTTCATGGATGGTCGCACGTTCTGATGGTGAACACTATGGCAAACTTATTGTTTATCGTTTC
>CAYPAC010000006.1:15282-18999 GCA_964408615.1 uncultured Methanosarcinales archaeon | reverse complement strand
TTGCAGGCATCAAACGACAAACAATGTATGAATATTTACACAGATGGCTTGACCTCAACATTTTGAAGAAAACATCATTTGTCAACGACGGAAAAGTTATAATTGGTTATGAACTCAACGGCACAAACCTTGAAAGCGCATTCAGAAAAGCAGAAACAGTCATCAAAAACCACCTCGACGACAGCTTCAAACTGCTTGAAAAACTGCAAAACGAGATAAAAAAAGAAAAAATAACAAATACACTCACAGCCAATAAGAAAGAAGAGTATTCACACCAACAAGATTCTCCTTTGCCTGCTGCTGACGAAACACATCATCAAGCTTAAGGTACGCGATATTAGAGTCGTATTTTTTCAAAACAGGAACGCCTTTTTCAATCAAGTTTGTGACAAAAGAAGCAACAACAGACTCTGTTGCTGAAAGCTTTTTCGCAAGCTGTTTGTACGACACAAAAGGATAAAGCTCACCCAATGTGTACAATGCCATAAAAACCTCTTTCTCACGAGCAGACAAAGGAGAAATTTTGAAAGACTTTTTAGTCTTCTGACCCTTAACTATTGCGGACAATTCATCCAAACGCTCTGCAAGCAGGCTGAGCTTTTTGTCAAGCTCGCACAAAAAAGCAAAATTGCCCTGAATTTCTTCTGTATTTTCGTTGATGGCAAGACGATGCTCATCAAGCTCTTCCTTAACCTCATCAATAATCTGCAGTGATAACATCTGCGGACTATCGAGAAGCAACTGTTGCCGTACTTCCTGAATTTCAACCACCCCTCTTCACACCAGATTTTTTATTCGACAACACCCAAACGTTTAGGATTGGAAAGGGGCGGTGGTTTAAATAATTTTCTGATTGCGCACAATTTGTCATGAGCATTTTGACGACTAAAAAAATAAGTTTTTTGAGGTTTGAAACATTTATTTCTGCACGTGAAGTTTTGTGTGCAACCCCTCAGCAAAATAAACTTTTTCCTTGCCGTCAACAATGAAACGAATGCCCTCCTTCTGCTCAAGCTCCTCGAGCAAACGGTAGAAAGAACTCTTAGAACACAAACCCTGCTCTTCAACAATCATTTCTCGCATCTGCAAAGCAGAAATCTGGCCGTACTTTGCAATTAAGGAAAGAATAGAGCTTTTAATGAAATTTTTCGAGTTTCTTGTGATGCGACGGAGAATTTTTTCCTTCAAACTTGACTCACGAGGCGCAGGAACATGAACTGGCTCGTGAACATGAGCTTTCTGAGCCTCAAAATGAGCAAGTTTTTCCTCAAAATGCTTAATCCTGGCAAGAACAGGCTCAAAAGAATAATGAGCATCAACAATCCTGCGGATTTCAGCAGGAGTAGAAGGTATGCTTTTGAGCTGCAATTGGAGGTCGCGGACAAGCTCTGTTTGCCGACGATTAACGCGCTCCAAATCAATAACTGAAGAATGCAATTGAGTGTTGCGGTTTTTTAAGTCATTCAAAGAACGCTGCTGTTCAATAGCCAAGTGATACAAGTACTCAACCCACTGCGACATAGTTGTAGCGTCTGCCTTCACTCTTGCAAACGAGTCTGACAAAACAGAATGAAACTCTGCAAGCTTTTCATCAGTACGGTCACGCCAAAATAAAAGCCCCATAAAAGTGTGGAAAGTGGTTGTTGTTTAAAAATTTTTTCATTCCCAGATGTTCCCAGGACATTCCCAGAAACTATTTGGGAATATATGGGAACATTTTGGGAATGTTTGTAGTCGTTTTTTTGTGCTTTTTGGGAACGTTCGGGAGCATGGTGGGAACGTCTTGGGAATTAGTTGGGAACGTTCTGGGAATTGGAATTATTGCATGGGAATGACTGAGAATAGCTTTCTCGACGACAAAACATGCCTTTTGAGACTGTCCGGGACTCATTTTTTGCCCAAGGAATGGAATTTGGGAACGTTGGGAACGAAATTGGACTGTCAAAAACGCTCGGAAATTGGTTTGTCGACGACAAAACAAGCAGGGAATGAATTTGAAATGTTAAGTTGGGAATGATGTGGGAATGAAAATACATTTTAGCACATAACAACATAGGAAATAACATTAATTTTCAGATATTGTACAAACGAGTGTAATGTAATTTACGAATAGTTTGTCCCAAAAAAAACAGTAAAAATCCCAACAAAAGATAAAACAACAACAGTAAAGAAATTTATTTATGACTTAAATTCTATGTGTTGCTTAAGAAACAACTATTTCCATGAGTTTAGTAAATTTGACTTCAGGCACCATACAAAAGTCAAGTTTAATTAAAGCTCATAAGCAAGCCTTTTTGATAGAAACACACTGAAAGATTTGTAGTTAATAATATCGACTCTTTTCTTGTTTAATGGCTTATTTTAGGCACCATGAAGTTTGTTTGATTTAAGGTGACTTTAAGCGAAGTACAAAAAAATTCATTAACAGAAAGTGAGAGTTCAAGTTACTGAACACGAATAATAGTATGGCAAAAAGGCAGAATTTTGGTCGAGTTTATTCGTAAAAAGTGAGAGTTTGTTTGGAAGCGCAAAATTAATAAATTCAAGGGTTTTAGAAGGTTTTAGAGCTTAGAGGAATAATTTTCAGTATGGAAAATAATTTATCAAAAGGTAAACTGGCTGTAGTGCTGTCAAAAATAGAAGGATTTCCAACAGCAGATGTAAAGAAAGAGCAATACACAACTGACTCTGAAATAGCTGCAGAAATACTCACAAACATTTTAGTGGATTTTGCCGACAAAGTTGTTGTTGACTTAGGAGCTGGAACAGGCATACTTGGAATTGGAGCCTTACTCTCAGGAGCAAAAGAAGCAATTCTTGTAGAGCAGGATGCTGAAGCGTTAGCTGTTGCCGAGAAGAATTACGCACAAGTTAAAAATGAGTTTTCTATTGGGAAAGCGACATTTGTGAACAAAGATATTGTTGAATTCTGCGATAATGCCGACATTGTTGTGATGAATCCACCGTTCGGAACAAAACAAGAACACGCAGACAAAAAGTTTTTAGAAAAGGCGTTCGCTATTGCAACCACAGTATATTCGTTTCACAAAACAACGACAAGAAAATTTGTTGAGGCAGTTGCGAGAGACAATGGATTTAGAATAACACACACTTGGAACTTTCAGTTCCCGCTCAAAGCAACTATGAAATTTCATGAGAAAAGAATAAAGAGAATAGAAGTTACAGCTTACAGATTACAAAGGGTTTAAAAGACAAATATGTTAATAGGCATTATGAGCAGTCAAACAAACATGCAAGAACTGTTAGCAACAGTAAGCAGAAAAATACGAACAGTCCCGAGATACAATATTTGCCAAGACATTCCACCAGAAGGAATTTACTACCAACACTACAGATTTCTCGGCGGAAAAGTAGGCATGAATGTTGTAAAACCAGCTGACCAAATAGAAGAAGAATGCTTCATAATCCAAGAAACATATGACAAAATACACGGGTTTTTGAGCTTCAAACCCCCAAATACCATAACATTCGAAAAAGGAACATGCATTGCTGAAGAAGAACTAACAACAGAAGACAGACTATCAATTGGCGACCTAAGCCAGTTATTGGCAGACTATAATAGTGCGCGCGACTAAAACACAAGGTATATAAATAAAGATACAGTTAAAAGAAAAAAACAGAGCAAAGACGGGTCGAGCAGAATAAGGCGAAAAACCCACACCAAAGCCCCATTAACCGCGAAAAATAAGGCGGAAA
>CAYPAC010000006.1:12558-15272 GCA_964408615.1 uncultured Methanosarcinales archaeon | reverse complement strand
AAATATAAATACATAAACATCATAAACATGGAACTGAAAATCCTCGAAAACAAAAAAAACAGGTTTGTATTCAAAATAATAGGCGAAGGACACACACTCTGCAATGCACTAAAACAAGAATTGTTAAATGACGACCACGTCAAAGTTGCGACGTATGCTGTTGAACATCCGCTCATAAATGAAGCAGTATTTGTCCTCGAAACAGACGGCGCAGACACACGAAAAACAATATCTGCGGCAATAAAACGATTAGACAAAACACTTGAAAAGTTAGGGAAGCAAGCGAAAGAGCTCAAATAATGACAACACAAATAGAACTACCAAACTACCATCCTGTATTCTGGAATGCAGTCTATGCACGAGCATCAGATGAAACAAAAACAGTCATGACACCAGAAGGCGAAAAAGATATCACATTCAGAACATTCCTTATTCTCGGCAAATACACGCAACCAAGCGAAGACGATGTAGTAAAACACCTGCGCGACACTACCGCAAAAATCACGTGCGGACTACAAGTACCAGAAGGATATGAGCCAACAGACTGCTCACCATTAGAAAAAATAATGCGAAAAACACTGCCAGACGAAGTGCTTAATGACATAACAACAGGCAATCCTAACTGCCTCAAATACATAAGACAAAACACACCTGCACCACAACACAAAGAAGGAGAACGAAAACAGTACATCTGCGTCAGAGCAGGCATGTTTCCTGTCAAAATCATAGAAGAAAATGCAAAAGCAGGCGCGATAGAAAACTCAGAATGGTACAATACTGCATTCCAATTCCCAAAATTTATTGAAGCAGGATTTGGAGAACAATGGAAACTAACAATAAAACTTTATGACGACAAACTTCCAAGCCTCAACTTAGTGTATAAACCAGAAACAGAACAAGCAAAAGCAGTGCGAATTACAACACACAAAGCAACACAATTTGCAGACATCCACAACACGCTAAACACGCTTTATTACGCATTAGACACACCAACAAAAATAGAAACAATACAAGACATAACAGAACAAGTTCTTACTGAAAACTCCATACCACCTGTACAAGCACTAAACCAAATGGCCGCAGAACAACAAGCAAAAACATTTGCAGCAATGATGCAAATGCAACAATTAAAAATAATGAGCGGACAAAAACCAAACTAAACTGTTATCACAAGCTTATTTTCACTTTCAGGCGTAATCGTAACCTCAATACCTTTCTTTAACTTAACGGTTTTTGTTTCCAACAAAATTTAAATACTGGTGCCTAATAATACTAATATGTTTGTACGAATCAAAAAAATACAGAACAAAAACTATGCGTACCTTGTAGCAAACGAATGGACAACAGCTGGCTCACGACAAAAAGTCAAAGCATACCTTGGCAAGGTTCATACACCAGAAAAAAAACTTGAACGAAGTTTTGTGTTTGACTCAATGAAAGAATTCCAACACAGCATGATTGATGCGATCAAATGGGAACTTGAAAACCACGGATTCAAACACCACAACAACAATGTTTTGACAAAAGAAGGCATCATTATTGACTTACACGACAAAAAAGTAAGCTACAAAAACAGAAAAAGTGTAGTAGCGCTAAACGAAGGATATTTATGCGAGCATACCATCACTGAATTACTCAATTTTAAAGCAAGTGAGAACAATACAGAAACAAGCACACGACTGGCAACAAAGATTGTTGAATCTGGAATTAAATTACCAACAGAAGCATTCGTGCAGTTGTTTGAAAAAGTTGTCAAAACTCAACACCCATAACTTTCTTTCCTGCCTAAATTCTTCTCGAAATAAATATCAAGAACACGAGAATGCACCAAAGAAAGATTAGCCCGACATAGTTTTTCTTTGACAGAATCATAATTGCTTCTTAACTGCTCAATACCATGCCAGTAGCCGTGCCACAAAGCCTGCTTCATGTCAGGCCAAACAAGCAAACCTGGCTTAAACGAACTATCGCCCTCAAACAAAATCACACGCTCCCTAATATCAGGCTCCAAACGATCCCACACAGCACACTTACGATTGTAGATAAGCCTGCGAAAAGTCTGCTCAGCAACATCAACAACATTTGAAACATACTCTTCCTGAGGAACAATAGGATTAAACACAACCCAAACACCAGCATCAGGACACACTTCCTTAATCTTCCTAAAACCAATAGTCTTAGAAACACCCCCATCAATCAACTGCACATCACACTTAAGAACAGGGTCATAAAAATCCAAAGGCTCCATCAAACCAGGAATAGAACAAGAAGCACGAATAGCTTTGGCAACTGAAATTTTGTCATACTGCGGAAGACCAAAATAAACCTCAGTCTCGTGCCATTTAACATCATCCAACATATGCTCCAAATAATCCAAACGCTCAGCAATAATTATCAACTTTTTCTGCTGACGGGCAAAATCACCAAAATCCAAAGACAAACCAACATGACGATGAGCAACATCCTCAACATAACGCTCAAGAGCATCACCACTAAAAAACCCAGAAGGAATGTGAACTTTTGCACCACGCGCAACAGAAAGAAAAAACTCCGAACAAACATCAAACAAACCCTTGTCAAACTTTTTCCCACAAAAAGGAAGAGCTGCAAACTGCGCAACAGCACGAGCACCATAACCCAAACTCGTGGCAACAATCGGAGCAACAGCCCTCAACCATTTATCAGCATTCGAACCAAAATCAAAATAAACACGC
>CAYPAC010000006.1:10928-12548 GCA_964408615.1 uncultured Methanosarcinales archaeon | reverse complement strand
AGCAAGATGAACCAGAGGAACACCACCAAGAACACTCCACGCCAACAAAGAACCACCGCTAATACCCTGAGCAACAGAAAAACTTTTAGAAACAACATCTGCAGAACCAGACGACACTGATGAAGGAATAACAGCAAAAACGTCGTCGATTTTTGATTCAAGGTCTTGAAAAGAAACACCTGAATCATCAACAAAATCAAAAAAAGACTTACGAGAAAAACCAGCACCAATCTCAGGAACAACCAAACACTGATCAAACGCAAGCAAAGAACCTACCATATACGCAGTACCAACAAACGCACCCCCACCAAAATTAAGGATGTTCACAGACGAGGAGAATCAGGAGGTGTTTATAAAATGTACGCCTGAACAAAACATTTATATACTATTGTATAATACTGTATAAAAATGGTTAAGTTTGTGCTTGATGCTGACGCACTCATTAAACTCGCAAAAGCAGGCATCTTAAGCAGATTTGCAACATTTGTAAAATGCTTTGTTCCAGAACATACATATAAAGAAGTCTTGCGAGGTAAGGAAAAAATGTATGAAGACGCATTCGTTACTGAAGAGCTTGTTAAGACGGGACGCATCAAAGTAATGAACACAAAAAACGAACACCAAATACAAGGACTTGGACAAGGAGAGTGCGCAGTCCTGGCATTATTTAAAGATTTACGTGCTGATGCAATTATTGGCGACGACAGAAAATTCCTGTCAGTTTTAGAACTCCAAGAAATTCCCTTTATAACAACCGCAGACGCAATAACATTCATTGCTCTCAAAGGCGGCGTGACCAAAGATGAAGCAAACACTGCTTTAGATGCAATAAGAATGCTTGTTAGCGAAGAAAACTATCAACAAGCAAAAGAAACAATAGGAGGAAAATAACATGGAAACAATCTCTTACCCGCTGAGAATACCACAGGAAATCCTAACACTTGCAAAACTACGCGCAAAAGAAGAATACTTGGACCAGTCAACAGCACTCAGGCAACTACTCTATCTCGGCGCAGAAGAATATGTACTTGGACTTGTTGAAACCGGCAGAATTTCAATAGGCAAAGCAGCAGAATTATTAAAAACAACTGTACAAGACATTTACCGACTTGCAGAAAAACATGATGTGCGACTCAGCACAACCAAAGAACAACAACAAAAAAGCACTCAAACAATGAAACAATTGTTAAAGAAATAACACCAACATTTTATTTATTTCATCCCTGCAACCAGAATATTTTTGCGCCAAAACTTCATAACGCGTTAATTGTTCTTTAGTGCCGATCATAATTGAAGTTGCGTGCTCAGCACAACAACACTCAAACTGTTTAGCAGACTTAGGCCATTCATAACCAGGATAGCCGACAAAACCAAATTTATTAATGTGATCACGTGTACGAATGTACACATACATGCATTTCAAATAATCCTTAACAGAATCCATCATTCTACACCTTAGCGATAATTTCAGGCCTCACCCATTTTTTTTCACCGGAAACAAGGTTTTGCAACTGCACTTGATTATTGATTAACAAAATTTTCCAGTCTTCGTTGTTGAGCGTTATGACATCTCCTTTTTTGAACGGCAAAGACTTGAACAAAACACTAACTCTGTAAAGT